>CAISOG010000228.1 GCA_903887035.1 uncultured Holosporaceae bacterium
ACAGGCCAGGCTACCCTCACAGGCGCCTTCCAGATCGATTTGGTTGCGGTGGGCGATTTCCAACACGGACAGGCCAATCGGCGCGTCCACCTGTTGGGCGGTACCGTCACGGTCAACAAAGGTCATTTTGGGCATGGCAATCTCACACAACAAATAACGTGGAATGAATGAACGCTAAGCTTATGCCCCGTTCCCCCGCAATTGGCAATCTTTTTGTTCGGGGAAAAAGCCCCCTTTCCTTTCACACATTACAATGAGTAAGAACGGGATTGACGCCCTAAGCCTAACCGATAACCTGTTTCGCGGCGTCCAGGGTTTGGCCGCCGATGGTGCGGGTAAAGGCACGGTTGACCCGCCGTTCGGCAAAGGGGGTGACCAGCTGTTCCAGGGTGGCGGTCGCGGTCAGCAGGGCATCGCGGTCTTGGGCGGCATCCGCCAGGGTCGCCTCAACCCGCTGTTGCTGCGCGGTAATCGCGGCCGCCTCCTCAGCATCTAACAGGTCGCCATCTTCGGCCAACGAACGGGTCAGCAGGTTCAGCAGGCGGCCAGCCTCCACCACCGCATCGCGCCACAGCCTGTTGGCCATGTCATCACTCGCCCCCGCCATGCTGGCCATCAGCATTTCCGCCATGCTGTCCTCCGACAGGCCATAGCTAGGCTTCACCGCCACCTCCTGCACCACGCCAGTGGTCAGCTCCTGCGCGGTAACGGTTAACAGCCCATCAGCGTCCAGAGCAAAACTGACCTGCACCTTGGCCATACCCGCCATCATCGGCGGAATACCGCTAAGGGTAAAGCGTGCCAGGCTGCGGCACTGTTCAACCGTTTCCCATTCCCCCTGCACCACATGGATCAGCATGGCGGTTTGGCCATCCTGATAGGTGGTGTAATCGATGCTGGCCTGGCAGGGGATAGGGCTGTTGCGGTGAATCAGCTTTTCCACCACCTCGCCCATGGTTTCCAGCCCCAGGGATAGCGGCGTCACGTCCAGCAGCAGGTGGGCAGCCCCCTGGGTCAGGGCGTGCGCCTGCCGCGCGGCACCGACCGCCACCACCTCATCCGGGTTGAGCTGGTCAAACAGGGGGCAGGCGAAACGGTCATGCAACAGCTGTTTCAGCGATCCCAGGCGGGTGGATCCGCCCACCAGCACGATGCCGGTCAGCTGGCCAGCCGCCACCCCACCGTCTTGCAGCACCCGCGCCACCAGATCCAAACTGGGTAGCAGCCAGCGGTTGGCCAACTGGTTCAGAGTTGCACGATTAAGGCTTAGGTTAAGGGGGGCTGCCTGCCCACTTGCCAGGCTTAGGCTGGCCATCTCCTGCTGCCCCAACTGTTCCTTCACGCTTTTGGCGGCCAGCAGCAGTTGGGTCAAGGTGGCCAGATCGGCGGGCGGCTGCGGCACCTGCCCCGCTGCCAACCAATGCTCCAGAATCAGACGATCCAGGTCATCGCCGCCATATTGGGTGTCGCCCGCGGTGGCCAGCACCCGAAACACCCCGCCTTCCAGCTTCAGCAGCGATACGTCAAAGGTGCCACCGCCCAAATCATAGACCAAAAAGCTGCCCTGTTTTTCCTCGGCCGCCTCAGCGTCGTCCAGCCCATAGGCTAACGCGGCGGCGGTCGGCTCATTCAGCAGCCGCAACACCTCCAACCCAGCCAGGCGGGCGGCGTCGCGGGTCGCGCTGCGGGCGGCATCGTCGAAATAGGCGGGCACGGTGATGACGGCCTGGGTGACGGGCGTTCCTGCCCCCTCCTCCACCTCCTCCTTCAGGGCGCGCAGAATATCGGCCGCCACCTCCACCGGGGTGATGATTCGGCCACCAGCCAGCCGCAGCTGCACCATCGCCGTGTTTGCGTCATCAGCATCAGGGGCGGCCAGCAATGGCCAGGCGAATTGCCCCGCGATTGGCATAATATCCGCCAGTCCCCGCCCCATCAGCCGCTTGACGGAGCGTATGACGGTGTAGTCCCCCTGGCCAAGAAAGCGCAACGCCGCCGTCCCAACCGCCGCCACCTGTCCATCGCGGCCATAGGCCACCACGGATGGCATCAGGCTGGGGCTGCGCGCCGCCGCATCGGTGGCCAGCACGCGAACACGGCTATCACCGGCATCCCCCCTCTCCAGGATGGCGGCAACGCTGTGAGTGGTGCCCAAATCGATCCCGATCGCCAACCCCTGTTTAAGGGTGGCAACGCCCGCGCTGTGGGGGTCGGGGGTCTGGCCAGGTTCGTGAATTTGTAACAGCATCGCATGATTCGGTGGGTTGACGGCCTAAACCGTATGACATAGCGCCTCTCATACCCCCTTTTTGCCGCTTTGACCAGATGGGGGGGGAACACACTCCACCCCTGCGGGGGAGTCGGATCGCGGACAGCGATCCGGTGGGGTTATAACTCATCCGCGCCACCGCTCCGTTGTCATTCTAGCCACCACCATCGCCGCCTCTCCATTGTCATCCTACCCCCTGTGGGTAGGATCCATGCGATGCTACCA
>CAISOG010000229.1 GCA_903887035.1 uncultured Holosporaceae bacterium
ACTTCTGGCAAAAAATGTTGCTATGATTACCGAATTTGAAATGCCATTGGATGAACTCAATAGTAAACTTAATGAATTGCAAGAACTTGTAGCCTCAGCAAACACCAAATAAACAATCGCTCTGCCCCACCCACCTAAAGCGCATTCAGATCCAGTTGGCCTTCAAAGACCAGGGTGGCGGTGCCGATCATCAGCACGTGGTTGTCGGGTAGCCATTCGATGGTCAGGGTGCCGCCGGGCATCGCTACCTGCACCCGCCGATCGGTAAGGTTGCGGGCGGCGGCGGCAACCCCCGCTGCACAGGCGCCTGAGCCACAAGCCTCGGTCAGGCCTGCGCCCCGCTCCCAAGTGCGCATCTCAACATGCCCGCGATCGATGACCCGAACAAAGCTAACATTGGCGCGATCGGGCAACAGCGGGTGATGCTCCACCTGCGCCCCCAGCCGTGCCACCTGCGCCAAATCCAATTGCGGCACAAAGAAAATGGCGTGCGGGTTGCCCATGCTGACGGTAACAGCGGGGGGCAGCTCGGCCAGGCCAAAATCAACCGCCATGGTATCGCGCGGCTCAGCCAGCGGGATATCGCGCCAATCCCGTCGTGCCTCACCCATATCCACGCAAAACAGACCGTCCGCCGCCTGGCTGCATTCCAACAGCCCCGCCACGGTTTGGATAACCACCTGGGTTTTGCTGGGATCCTCAGCAAACAACAGCTTGGCCACGCAACGGCTGACATTGCCGCAGGCGCCCGCCTGGCTGCCATCCTGGTTATAAATTTTCATAAAAACATCGGCTTCGGTGGGCTGCGGCGGCTGTTGCAGGATGACCAGCTGGTCAAAACCAACGCCGGTGTGGCGGTTGCCAATCGCCTGAATCTGTTGCGGTGACAGGGAAATCGTTTGATAACGTCCATCCAACACCACAAAGTCGTTGCCTAGTCCATGCATTTTGCGAAAATGCAACATTGCTTGCCCCCCAAATTTTTACACAGGTTTTCTTAGCATGTTTGATTCCCTTGCCAAACGCTTTGATAGCGTTTTCCAAAAACTGCGCGGCAAAGGGCTGTTGTCAGAAGCCGATGTCGATGCCGCCCTGCGCGAAATTCGGATAGCGTTGTTGGAGGCGGATGTCGCCCTGCCCGTCGCCAAACAGCTGATTGCCGATATTCGGGAGCAGGCGGTCGGCCAGGCGGTTTTAAGCAGCGTTAGCCCCGGTCAACAGGTGGTGAAAATCGTCCATGATGGCCTGCTGAAGCTGTTGGGGACTGAGGCAGTGCCGCTGAACCTTCGCGCGACGCCGCCAGCGGTCATTCTGTTGGTCGGGTTGCAGGGATCGGGGAAAACGACGACGGCGGGTAAGCTGGCGCGTTATTTGGGTGAGCGTGAACGCAAACAGGTGATGTTGGCCTCGTTGGATACCTATCGCCCCGCCGCGCGGGAGCAGCTAAGCGTGCTGGCCAGCCAGCTGGGTCTACCCGCGCTGCCCCCCACCACGCCGGGCACGCCTGTAGAGCTGGCCAAGGCCGCGTTGGCATTGGCGCAGCGGCAGGTGGTCGATGTGCTGATCCTGGATACCGCCGGCCGTCTGGAAATCGATGCGGACATGATGCGGGAGCTGGTGGCGATTCAACAGGCGGTGCCGGCGCAGGAAATCCTGCTGGTCGCCGATAGCATGTTGGGGCAGGCGGCGGTGGCGATGGCGCAGGGGTTCCAGGCGCAATTGCCGCTGACGGGACTGATCCTGACCCGCCTGGATGGTGATGCGCGGGCGGGGGCAGCGCTTAGCGTGCGGCAGGTGACCGGCTGCCCGATTAAATTTATGGGCACGGGGGAGAAGTTGGAGGCGTTGGAGGTCTTTCACCCCGACCGTCTGGCCAACCGCATTCTGGGCATGGGCGACATCGTCACCCTGGTCGAACGCGCCGCCGAAAAGCTGGAGCAGCAGGATATGGAGGAGGCCGCCAATCGGCTGGCCGCGGGGCAATTCGACCTGACCGACGTGCTGAAACAGTTGCAACAGGTCAAAAAGCTGGGCGGTGTTGGCGGCGTGATGGGCATGTTGCCAGGGGTTGGCAAGATTAAGAAAATGATGGCGGAGCAGGGCGGGGCGGTGGAGGCGGGCATCGCGCGGCAGGAGGCGATTATCCTGTCGATGACCCCCTATGAACGGCGCAACCCCAAACAGCTGAACGCCAGCCGCAAACGGCGGATTGCAGCGGGCAGCGGCACGGAGGTGTCAGAGATTAATCGCCTGCTGAAAGGCTATTACGACATGGCCGACATGATAAAAAAGCTGCGCGGTGCGGGTGGGGCGAAGATGATGAGCCGTGGCGGACTGAAAAACCTGTTTGGGGGGATGTAGCGATGGTTACGGGTAGCGTTACAGATGACCTGCTGATTGCGTTGGGGGAGAGCGCCCGCGCCGCCTATGCGCGGCTGCAATTGGCGGGGGAGGAGGCTAAGAACGCTGCCCTGCTGGCGGCGGCGGAGCAGATAGAGGCGCGGGCGGATCAGATTTTGGCGGCCAACGCGGTGGAGGTGGCGGCAGCCAAGGCTGCGGGGGTAGCGGCGGGAATGACCGATGGCCTGCTGGATCGTCTGCTGCTGACCCCAACGCGGGTGCAGGCGATGGCCGATGGCGTGCGCAGCGTGGCGGCGCTGCCCGACCCGGTTGGGCGGGTGTTGGCGCAATGGCCGCGCCCCAACAGATTGACGATTCGGCGGGTTAGCATCCCGATTGGCGTGATTGCGATGATTTATGAGGCGCGCCCCAATGTAACCGCCGATGCCGCCGCCCTGTGCCTGAAATCGGGCAACGCGGTGGTGTTGCGCCCTGGCCGTGAATGTTTCGAAACGGCACGGGTGATTGCCGATTGCTTTGCCACCGCCCTGCAACAGGTTGGGTTGCCGCCCGCCGCCGTAACCATGGTTCCCACCGCCGATCGCGCCCTGGTGACTCAGCTGGTACAGATGAACGGCTTAATCGACCTGGTCATTCCGCGCGGGGGAATCGCCCTGCAACAGATGATTGTGGATCAGGCGCGGGTACCCGTGCTGCAACATCTGGCGGGGCTGTGCCATGTCTATGTTCATGCGGGCGCTGATTTGGCGATGGCGCGGGCGGTGGTGCTGAACGCTAAGCTGCGGCGGGTGGGGGTGTGCGGCGCGGCGGAGACGCTGTTGGTGGATCAGGCGGTGGCGGCCAGCCATCTGGTGCCGATACTACAGGATTTGGCGGCGGCGGGCTGTGAGATTCGGGGGGATAAAACCGTGCAAGCCCTGTTCCCCGCCGCATCCCTGGCCACGGAGCAGGATTGGCAGACCGAGTATCTGGCGCCGATTATCGCGGTGCGGGTGGTGACAGATTTGGCGCAGGCGGTGGCGCACATCAACCATTACGGCAGCCACCATACCGACAGCATCATCACCGATGATCCGACGACGGCGGCGGCATTTTTGGCGCAGGTGGACAGCGCGATGGTGCTGCACAACGCCAGTACGCAATTTGCCGATGGGGGGGAGTTTGGGTTTGGCGCGGAAATCGGCATTGCGACAGGCCGCCTGCACGCCCGCGGCCCCGTCGGGCTGGAACAGCTGACCACCTACAAATACCACCTGTTGGGCAACGGCCAATGCCGCCCCGTGTAGGTTGGGTGTTTAGCGGGCTGGTGGGCTGCTTTCCTGGCTCGCTATAGCAGTTAGACCTAACCAAAATACCCCGTATGGTCGGCCAGGATTTTGGTGCCGATGGCGATCATGATAAGGCCGCCCAGGACTTCGGCGGTTTTGCCCGCCTTGGTGCCGATATAATGGCCGGTCATGATGCCAATGGTCGCCATCAAAAAGGTGGCCGCCCCAATCATCGCCGCCATCACCCAAATGCTGATATTCAACAGCGCCAGGGTGGCACCAACCGCCATCGCATCAATGCTGGTACCGATAGCGGTCAGGATAAGGACGCTGATTTTGTGCGATTCCTTGCGCTCCCCCGCCTCATTATGCAGCCCTTCATAGATCATTTTGCCGCCGATAAGGGACAGGATGGTAAAGGCCACCCAATGGTCAAAGCTGGCCATAAAACCGCTGGCCATCAACCCCAACAGCCAGCCAATAACGGGGGTCAGGGTTTCGACGCTGCCAAAAATCAGGCCGATGCGCATGGCATAGCCAAGTTTGGGTTTTTTCAGGGCGACCCCCTTGCTGGTGGCGGCGGCAAAGGCATCGGCCGACATACTAAAGGCAATTAGGGTGTTGGATATAGCGCTCATGAATCAAAAAACTCTGGGTTGGGATGCGTCAGATCGTTAAGGAATAGTTTGCTGGTGGGGTAAAAGGGCAGGGCGGTGAGAGGGCGCGTCTAGTTCTGCCCGAAAAACTCTTGTGCGACCGTGGCCACCTCCTCAGGCGTTTCGGCGGATCGCATCTGCCAATCCAGGCCGCTGCGTTTGGCCAGACCGCTCAACACACGGCCACTGCCGACCTCGATCACCGTTTTTACCCCCTGTTGATGCAGGGTTAACAGGCTTTCGCGCCAACGGACAGGGTGGCAAAGCTGTTGAACCAGCAGGGTTTTGACCTCCGTCGCCGATTGGCAGGGCTGCGCCGTGACGTTCATGACGACTGGCACCACGGGATCCGCCGCCGCCACCGTGGCTAAGGCCTGCTGCAACTGCTCCGCCGCCCCCGCCATCAGGGGGGAGTGGAAGGCGCCGCTGACGTTCAACGGCATCCACCGCACCTTGGGCAGGGCGCGCGCCAGATTGCCGGCCAGCTCCAGCGCTGCCACCTCACCACTCAACACCAATTGCCCATCGGCGTTGTCGTTGGCCGCCACGCACACCCCCGCGCTTGCGGCCTGCTGCACCAATTGCGCCGCATCCTCTGCGCTGGCACCCAGCAGGGCAGCCATAGCGCCAGGCCTAGTCGTGCCCGCCTGCTGCATCAATTGCCCGCGCAACCGTACCAACCGCGCGGCGTCAAGCCAATTCAGGCAGCCCGCCGCCGCCAGGGCGCTGTATTCGCCCAGCGAGTGTCCCGCGACATGGCTGACCCGCTGTTGCTGGATTGGTTGCGACAAAGATAGGCCAAAATCCTGCTGCCACACCGCCATCACCGCCAAACTGACAGCCAGCAGGGCGGGTTGGGCAATGGCGGTATCGGTCAAGGCCGCCTCATCATCGCCCCACATCAATTGCGACAGCGGCAGGGATAGGGCGTCGTCAACCTGTTGAAACCAGCTTTTGGCGGCGGGAAAGGCGTTGGCCAATTCCTGCCCCATGCCCAATTTTTGTGAACCCTGACCCGGAAATAGTAAGGCTATGGTCATCTGCAACCCCCATAGTTGTTTAGAAATGTTGCGGCCGTAACCGCCAGCAACAAAGCGAAACATTAACCGCAGCACCCCCCCACCCGTCAAGCCAAGTCGTTGCCCCAATCGCCCCAATTGATGGGGTTTGGTGAATTTTCGCCCCCTCCCTTATCAAAAGAAGCGGAAATGGCGGGCATCCTAAATTCAAACATTGTGAAAAAAAGGCTTGCCGATTGGGTCTAACTGTGGTTTAAGCGATGGTTCGATGGTGTTAAACGAAAAAAGGACTGGTATGTCACGCTACGAAACTGTAATTATTTATCGCCCCGACCTTTCATCTTCGCAGGTGGAGGCCACTGTTGCCGAGGCAGCAGAAAGCTTGAAAAAGCAGGGTGCGACCATTGTTAAAAATGAATTTTGGGGGCTGCGTAACACAGCGTTTCCGATCAATGATCACAAAAAAGCCTACTACGCTTTGCTGCACATTGAAACGACCCCAGCGGTTATGAAGGAATTTGAGCGGTTGTTACCGCTGAATGACGCTGTCATGCGCTTTTTAACCGTTGCGGTTGAGGAGTTTGAGCAGGGGCCATCGGCCATCCTGCGCGAAAACAGCAGCAATGAAGATGAATTGGGCGATGTTGAAAGCCTTTCTGTTGACCTTAAAACCACTCCAGATGAAGAAGTTGCAGCATGAAACCATCAAGCCGCCCCGTAGGTACAGGCAGTCGTAATGCCAGCAGCACGGATAGAAAGCCTGCCGCCGCATCAGCCTTTGGTAACCGTAAGACCTTTAGCCGTCGCCGCAAATCTTGCCCATTTTCTGGCCCCAATGCCCCCGCTATCGACTACAAAGACGTTCGCATGTTGCAACGCTTTGTGACCGAGCGTGGTAAGATTATGCCAAAGCGGATTACCGGTGTTTCGGCCAAAAGCCAACGGGCACTTTCGGTGGCCATTAAGCGTGCACGCTTTTTGGGCTTGTTGGCCTACGTCAACAAATAGGCCTTGCGGATTCAGCCTAAAGGGTTGGGCGTACCCCCGATTTAGGGTCAGCGTATAATCTGTTTAGCTCATGCAGGGGCAAATCCCTGTTGGCAAACTGTGGCGCTGTGATTAGGGTATCTTTTGTTTGCGTTTCCTACGCTGATACACATCACTGATAGCCCGATAGATTGCCATTCCATGTCCATGCCCATGCTTGACGCCGCCCACGCCCCCCTTAGCAACAACCATTTAGTTCCTGTTGATACCCAGGCCTTGTTTGGGGTTTCGGTACCTTTTGTGGTGCAGGGTTTTGCGGTTGCCAATGACTGGGTGCCCGCCGCCGACCCAGCCTATCGGTTTGAACCAACCACCACCATGGCCATTTTGGCCGGCTTTGCCCACAACCGACGGGTGTTGTTGCAGGGGTTGCACGGCACGGGCAAGTCCAGCCATCTGGAGCAGGTGGCGGCGCGCCTGAACTGGCCATTGCTGCGGATTAATTTGGACAGTCAGGTCAGCCGATTGGATCTGTTGGGGCGCGATGCCATCGTGCTGAAAGACGGCCTGCAGATTACCGAGTTTCAGGAAGGGTTGCTGCCCTGGGCATTGCGGCATGGGGTTGCGTTGGTTTTTGATGAATATGACGCCGGCCGCCCCGATGTGATGTTTGTGGTGCAACGGCTGTTGGAAACCGATGGCAAGCTAACCCTGCTGGATGCCAATCGGGTGATTACCCCACACCCCGAATTTCGGCTGTTCGCCACCGCCAATACCGTTGGGCTAGGCGATGCGCAGGGCATTTACCAGGGCACGCAAATTCTGAATCAGGGGCAGTTGGATCGTTGGCAGTTGATTGTGCGGCTTAGCTATCTGTCGCCAGAGGATGAGGCGGCGTTGTTGCAAAGCAAGCTGCCCGCCCTGGCGCAGCAGCCCTATGCGGATCAGGTGGCGCCGATGACCCGCCTGGCGGAGCTGATTCGGCAGGCCTTTGCGCATGGCGATTTGGCGGTGGTGCTGTCGCCCCGCACGCTGCTAAACTGGGCGGAAAACTGGATAATCTGTGGCAACCCCGCCGACCCAGTTGAGCAAAGTTTAGCCGAAACTTTCCGCCTGAGTTACCTGAACCGCTGTGACCCTGTTGATTATCCAATGGTGGCCGAGTTTTACCAGCGCTGCTTTGGGGTAGAGTTGCTGTAACCGCTGCAGGTAATTGGCCATGCCCCCCCGCCCCGAAGCCACCAGCCCGCATCATGTCATTGAGGTGGTGCTTAGCGCGCTGGCGCAACAGCCCGTTAAACCAGTCTTCAGCGATGAGGCCGCTGCGGGGGCTGGCCTACAGCGGCAGGTGGCCATTCCGCCTGCCCCCCCAACCGCTGGCAGGCTTAGCAATCATGCGCCCACCCCAATAGCAGCAGACGCAAGCGCAGGTGTAGGCGCACCGAACAAATCCGCCGCCTTAGTAGCCCCCGCCGCAACCGCCAGACCACTATCCGCCCAAACCCGCGCCAGCGGTGATGCGGTGGCCTGCCTTACCCGCTTTCATGACCCGAAGCTGCACAGCCGTCTGCAACCCAAGCAGGGGGATGCCGCCAACCTGCTGGCCGCGGCGGAGCAGGTACGTTGCCTGGAACTGGGTGCCGCACTGTACCCTGGCATGGCCACCAGCCAGTTGCAGGCGATTGCGGAACGCTATGCCGCCAAGGCTGCTGAACAGCGATCACACCCCCTGCCTGGCTATACCGCCAACAGCGCGGCGGAGCAGGCGCAGGCGCTGGCCGACCTGTTGTGGATGCGTTGGCATGATGGTGACGCCAACCAACCGTTGATGCAGCGATTGGCGATGGAAAATCCCCAACTGGTTAGGCTGGTCAACCAAATGGCTGGCCAATTGCAAAGCCAGCTTTACAGCCAAAGCGACTTTGCCACCCTGATACGCGATTTGGCGCAACGGTTGGGCATCGTCAGCACTCAACCCGATTCTGGCACTGATGAGGAGGGGGAGGAGCAGGCCGACAGCAATGACGGCGCCGATGATGGGCAGTTCACCCCCGAAACGGGCACTGAGCCGCCCCCCCCATCCATGCCGCAGGATCCCATGCCCCTGCCACCATCCCCGATGCAGGATGCCCAGGCCAAAGTCAAAACTGTCAATGAGAATGGCCAGGAGGGGGAGGCGGCACCCCCCCGTCTTGACCCGTTGGCCTTGGTTGATCAGCAGGTGGGCTATCATGTTTACAGCCGTGATCATGATGAGGTGGTGGACGCCAGCAGCCTGGTGTCATCGCTTAAAATGTGGACTTCGGAGCTGTTGCAAAATCATGATGCGGCGCAGTATCGCCAGTTGGTTAAGCGCTTAGCAATGAAGCTGGAACGGCTGCTACGCACCGATAACCCCCTGTATTGGCAGGGGAGCCAGCTGGACGGCGCGCTGGTTCCCAAGCGGTTGGC
>CAISOG010000230.1 GCA_903887035.1 uncultured Holosporaceae bacterium
GAAATTATCAAAAATTTTTATATAAATGTTGGTTTATATCACAAAAACTTCACTGTTATTTTTGCACTTTTATGTGTATAGTTGAATTTTAATGGGTGTTTATAACTATGGTAGAATTAAACAGCAAACCAAACCTAAGCCTATTATGGCCGATTGTTGGTAATGTTGCGGGGCGGGCACCAAACAATCTGGTGGCCGATCCCGTAAAGCCCGTGCAAAAGATGCATCGACTGCGGGGAGAATCCTGGGGGGATCGACGCTTTCGCGAAGATCTGGCAGTTGCCGACCAAGAACGCGATCCCGCCGTGAATCTGTTGGTGTGAGGCCTAACCACCGTTGCCCCCCTACTTCCGGCTAAGCCGCGCTGGCCAAATCACCACCATCGCTGTCGGTTGTTCCAACTTGCGGCGCCTGGCTACCCGCCCAGGCCATCAGGCTGTCGGCCTGCTCCTGCGTTAGGTGAAAACGGCCTAGCTCCGCCGTTACCCAATAGTCATCCAGCAGTAGGGTAGCAATGACCAGCGTTTTTCCCCGTCCCACCCCGCGCAGTTGGGCGATAAGGCGGTCACTAGCGGCAGCGGGTAAGGGGGGCAGGGTCACGGTTGCGGCGGCCAGTTTGGCGGGCAGCGATTCGATCGGCTGCACCTCCTGCGCGGCCAGACGTAGGCCGCCATCGTCGCCCTGCTGGGTGGTCATTTTCAGCAATACCAGCTGGCCAGGGCTCAACAGCTCCCCATGCTGGCTCAGCAGGTCAGAAAAGGCGATTACCTCAAACACCGCGCTGCGATCCGACAGCTGAATAAAGCTGAAGCGGTTGCCTTTAGCCGATTTGCGATCCTTTCGGCTCAGGATAACGCCGGCCAGCGTAACGGTGGAAGCGTCACGATTCTGCCGATAGCTGTTTTTGCCCGTAGCGGGTGGGGCGGTGGTGATAAAGGCCTGCGGATCGGCGACAAAATCGGTATAGCAGGGGATGCCCGCATCGTTCAGGCGCCCCTGATAGCTGTCCAGCGGGTGGGCGGATAGGTACAGCCCCAACGCCTCAAACTCATGGGTCAGGCTTTCCATCGCATTCCAAGGCTGGCTGGTCGGCAAGTTTGGGGGTGGAGCGGCAGCATTTGCTCCCCCGCTGCCGCCTTCCACCCCGCCGAACAGCGAATTTTGCCCCGTCGCCTTGCCCGCCTTCAGCCCATCCGCCCATCGCATCAACGGCTCCGCCTGTTGCCACAGGGTTGCCCGATTGGCCTCACCATTGGCCTCAGCATTGGCGGTCAGGCTATCGCAGGCACCCGCCGCAATCAACGCCTCCAACAGCCGTTTGTTCAGCACCCGACCGCCGCTGCCCGCCACGCTTAGCCGTTGGCAAAAGTCGGCCAGGCTGCGGTAATCGCCATTGGCTGCCCGCTCTGCCACCAATTTCGCCACCGCGCTTTCGCCCAGACCTTTTAGTGCGGTCAGGCCATAGCGCACAGCCTGCCCCTCCGCCGTGGTTTCCACCAGGAAATGGCCGCCAGAACGGTTGACATCGGGGGGCAGCAGGCGCACGCCGAAATCGCGCATTTCCTGCACATAGGCGGCCAGCGCGTCGGTATCCTGCGCGTCCAGCGACATTTGCGCCGCGAAGAAATAGGCGGGATAGTTGGCCTTAAGAAAGGCGGTCTGATAGGCGATTACCGCATAGGCCACCGCGTGCGGCTTGTTAAAGCCGTATTCGGCGAATTTTGCGACCAGTTGGAAAATATCGGCGGCCTGGCTGGCGGGAACGTTGTTGGCCACCGCGCCCTTGACAAAAGTTTCCTCCTGCGCGGCCATTTCTGCCTTAATCTTTTTCCCCATCGCCCGCCGTAGCAGGTCGGCTCCGCCCAGGCTGTAGCCCGCCAGCACCTGGGCAATCTGCATAATCTGTTCCTGATACACCAGGATCCCAAAGGTCTCCTCCAGGATGGGTTGCAGGCTGGGGTGCAGATAGTCGGGACTCTCCTGCCCATGTTTGCAGGCGATGTAGCGCGGGATGTTGGCCATGGGCCCCGGGCGATACAGCGCCAACACCGCCACAATATCGCTGAATCGGTCGGGTTTTAGGTTGCGCAGGGTGTCGCGCATGCCCGCACTTTCCAACTGAAATACCCCCGCCGACAGCCCGTCACCCAGCAATCGATAGGTGGTTGGGTCATCAAAGGGCAGGTGGTTAAGGTCAACCGCATGGCCAGCCGCCGTCAGCATTTTCTGCGCCAAGGCCAGACTGGTCAGGGTTTTCAGGCCAAGAAAGTCGAATTTCAGCAGGCCAGCGGCCTCAGCGTACTTCATGCTGTATTGGGTCACCAGCCCGCCACTGCGCGGATCCTTATACAGCGGCACAATGTGTTGCAGCGGGCGGTTGGCGATCACCACCCCCGCCGCGTGGGTGCTGGCATGGCGGTACAACCCCTCCAGCTTCAGCGCGATGGTCAGCAGCTGGTCCACGGCTGCATCCTCCTGCCGCAACTTGCCCCAATTCGCGTCCCCCTCCATCGCTTGTTGCAGGGTCAGCGGGTTGGCGGGGTTGTTCGGCACCATCTTCGCGATACGGTCAACCTGGCTATAGGGCAGTTCCAGCACCCGCCCGACATCGCGGATCACCGCCCGCGCCTGCAATTTCCCAAAGGTGATGATGTTGGCGACGCGGTCATGGCCGTATTTCTGGCGGACATAGGCGATCACCTCATCGCGTCGATGTTGGCAGAAGTCGATATCAAAGTCGGGCATGCTGACCCGTTCAGGGTTCAAAAACCGTTCGAACAGCAGCCCGTGTTCCAGTGGGTCAGGCTCTGTAATGCCCAGCGTCCAGGCCACCACCGATCCTGCCCCCGATCCCCGCCCGGGGCCCACCGGAATATCCTGCTGCTTTGCCCAGTGGATAAAATCCGCCACGATCAGGAAATAGCCGGAGAATCCCATGCTGTTGATGACACCCAGCTCATAGTCCAGGCGGCTTTGATAATCGCTGAAGGGCAGGCCGCTGCTGACCGCCGCCAGCCGTTGTTGCAGGCCAGCGTTGGCCAG
This sequence comes from uncultured Holosporaceae bacterium, assembly GCA_903887035.1. Classification (GTDB taxonomy): domain Bacteria; phylum Pseudomonadota; class Alphaproteobacteria; order CAISOG01; family CAISOG01; genus CAISOG01. The sequence continues at coordinate 3,043 of CAISOG010000230.1, forward strand.
CGCGTTTAGGTGCGCATCCTCCGTCCCGGCCGCAATGTCGGGAAAGCTGGGCAGCATTGGCTTGGCGGGGGTGGGAAAGGCGTGGCATCGTTGCGCCAGCGCGACGGTGTTGGCCAGCGCGGCGGGCAGATCGGCAAACAGCGTGGCCATGGCGGCGGGCGATTTGAAGCAATGCTCAGGGGTCAGGCGGCGGCGTTGCGGCTGCGAAATCGTCATGCCCTGGCCGATCGCCAACAGCACCTCATGGGCGGCGAAATCGTCGGGATCCGCGAAATAGACATCGTTGCTGGCCAACAGGGGCAGTTGGTGCGATGCCGCCAGCGCGATCAACTCCTCCTCCACCGCATGCTCGCTGGCCAGGCCGTGGCGGGTCAGCTCCACATACAATCGGTCGGGGAAATAACCCGCCAGGCGGGTTAGCAGCGCGTCCGCCTCCACCTTTTTACCGGTCAGCAGCAGTCGGCTGAGGGGGGCATCGATTGTGCCGGTCAGCAGCACCAGCCCGTCGCTGTGCGCCGCCAACTGGCTTTCGGTGATATGGGGGGGCTGATGATCCGCCACAGCGGTAAAGTTCAGGCTGGCCAGCGCCATCAGGTTCTGATAGCCCTCTGCCGTTAGCGCGATCAGGCCTATGGGGGCATAGTCGGCGGCGGTTGCTGCGGCAGGAGTTCCAGCAGGGGGAGGGGAGGGGGCAGCGGCGGCGGGACTGGCACTAGCACTAGCATTGACACTGGCCAACATCAGCTCACAGCCCATAATCGGCTGGATGCCTGCATCGCTCAACGCCCCCGCCAGCTCCAACGCGCCAAACAGGTTGCCGCGATCCATGATGGTGACGGCGGGCAGGCCGTGCTTTTGGCAAAGCTTCACCAAATCATAGGGCTTAATCGCCCCCTCACACAGCGAATAGGCGCTGCGAATGCGGTGGTGGATAAAGGCAGGCGGGCTGGTAAAGGGGGTGTCGGGCGTCGTCATAGCCGCCAGAGTCTAAGGCGCACTGGCCAGTTTGAAAAGGCGAAAGCTGCGGGTATCCGTGTTCCTCTGATCCCTCCACCGCATTTTTTGTGCAATGGGTCGCGAGCGGGTTGGGTGAGGGGGTAATGGTGGCGATAGAAATTGGCAGGCTGTACCAACATCAGACTGTCATTCTCCCCCCAAGAAATTTAAATGTTGGGGAGAATCTCAAATCCTAAGCATCGCACAGACGGCAGCATCGCATGGATCCTACCCACAAGGGGTAGGATGACAACGGAGAAGCGGTGATGGTGGGGTAGGATGACAACGGAGAAGCGGCAAAGGATGGGGCTAGGATGACAGCGGAGCGGTGGTAGGGGTGGATGCCAATCAGACAGAACGGCGAAATACCCCCCACCGGATCGCTGGCGCGATCCGACTCCCCCGCCTATCTTACATAAAAAGAGGTGGAGTGTGTTCCCCCCCCCCGCTAAACCAGTTGCCCGTCGGCAGGGGGTTGGGGGAAGGGGCAAAAAAAGCGGGCGGGGGCAAAAAAGCGGGCGGGGTGGGCGATGTCGGCCTAATGGCTATCGACCGCCCACTTCTTCAGCCAGCCTTAGCGACTTCCTCGATAGCCCACTTATTTCGCTAGCCTTAGCGATTTCCTCGATAGCCCAAATGATTATTTAAGAATTCCAATCCATCAGATATTTCTTGTAGCACATTCCCCCCTGCACCTTCACCATACCATGCGGCACGGGTCTGTGGATTAAAGCCTGGGCTAAACATGATGGCCACCTTGGTTGAAACCAATGGTTTGCACCATTCAAACTTTGCCTTAGCCGCATCAACTTGTGGTTGGCTATCAATGCGTTTATTGCACACATCCCGCAGCCGTCTTAGCTCCTGCTCAAAAGCTGACGAATTGTTTGAATTTCGCAAACGATAAACTTTGTCATACTCTTGCTTGGTTAAGGCCATCGGGCGCTTGTTTTCCTGAACCCCGTTAAGCGCCTCCGCCAGATTCTTTGGTGGATTGTCTTGGCAGTAAAAAGCCAAGTTTAGGGATGCAGTGTTAAGATTTTTTGCATCTTTAAAATTGGCACCCGATATGTCAGCCCCCCGCATTTTAGCCCCCCACAGAAAAGCCCCCTCCAGGTCAGCCCCCTGCAGTTGAGTTTTCCGCAGGTCAGCATTCTGCATTTGAGCCCCCCGCAGGTCAGCCCCCCGCAGGTCAGCCCCCTCCAGGTCAGCCCCCACCAGGTCAGCCTACTGCAGGTCAGTCCCCCGCAGGTCAGTCCCCCGCAGGTCAGCCCCCTGCAGGTCATACCCCTGCAGGTCAGCGCCGACAAAACTTGGCCTGGTGACTTTTGTTAAGACGCCAATTTCATTAACAAGAATTTTAAGCGCCGTTTTCGCTTCCTCGGCTTTCTTCTCCTTCAAGCCAC
>CAISOG010000231.1 GCA_903887035.1 uncultured Holosporaceae bacterium
CTTTACGGGGCAGGGCTTGGCCAGCGGTATAGCAGGCGCGAAGATAGCTGGTAATCACCGCATTTTTTTGTAGCCCCTTCATGGTTTTGGCGTCATAGGGAAAGCTGGGAACAGCGGGCAGCTTCATGTCATCCTGTGCCCAGGCGGGGGAAATTGCCGATCCCCAACTTAACAGGATGATTATCAGGCTTAATCCTATCCCCATTGTTATCCGTATGTTGGTCATGATGTGATGCTGACGAACCCCCATGCGGCTAAAGCTTTTCGGACAATTTGATGGCCACCCGTGACCCCAGTTTGATAAGGCCAGTTAGCACGGGATAGGCGGGGGCATTGGCGGCACCCTCAGCACTGGCCAAATCCTTATGCGCCACCTCCTCCTCCTTAAACTGCTCAATAGTGGCGGCCAGGGCGTCATCGTGACCGCGCAGGGTGGCCAGCTGGTTGCTGTAGTGCTCCTCAATCACCGTTTCGACCGCCTCGGTACAGGCCATGGCGGCGGCATCGCCCATCAACGCGGTTACAGCGCCCAGGCCATATCCCGCGACATGCCACAGGGGTAGAAGCAGGCTGGGGCGCACCCGCCGATCCGCCAACAGCTGGTTAAAGCTGGCCAAATGCGCCTGTTCATGCGTTGCCATCTCAGCCACCAGCGCGCGTTGGCGGGTGGAGCGGGCAAAGCGTTGCTGGCCAGCGTAAATGCGTACCGCGCCATATTCGCCTGCGTGATTAACCCGCAACATTTCCGCCAGGCGCGGCGCGGTTAAATCGCTGGTTCGGGAAAAAGCAGTCATGAGCTTAGTTAACCTTAAACAGATGGAGGGTGCGTGGGCGAATCGTAGCAAGCCAGGCCGCCCACAGCCCATAGCCCGCCAGCGCCAGGCTGATCACCAAATTCCAGCCCGCCATCGATAGGGTCAAAAACCGCCAGGCCACCTCGTCGCAGCGTACCGCGGGGGTGGCCAGCAGGGCGGTTTTGAGGTCGTTCAGGCTGCTGTTCATTAGGTCAGGGCTGCTGCAAGTGTACTGCCACCAATGCTGCTCCACCCCCACATGGAAAAAGGCAATGCCGCCGCCAACCGCGATGCTTAGGCTGGTCAGCAGCAGCCATGGTTTTGCCGATTGACCCCGGCGGGTTAGGAGCAAGCCTAACAAAGCCAGCAGCAGGCCAGCCAGGTGCGCCCACCGCTGCCAAAGGCACAGCGGGCATGGATGCAATCCGCCCAGATATTGAAAGCCCAGCGCCGCCAGCAGCAGCAGGGCAGGTACCAACACCAGAACCAGTAGGGCGCGGCGCGGCCTTAGCAACCAACGAAGCAATACAATTATTTCATCCATAGCCAACATCCTGATAGCACCAGGATAGCCAATCCTGCCCCAATCAGCAAATGGCGGCGCGACCCCCGTAACCAGCGCACCACATCATTGCCATAGCGGTTGCAGGCAAAGGCCAGCAGATACACCCTTAGGCCATGCCCCGCTACCGAAGCCAACAAAAAGATGGGTAACGACAGCCCCGCCGCGCCGCTTAAGGGGGCGACCAGCTTGTAGGGCAGGGGGGTAAAGGCAGTGCTGAGCACCAGCCAGCTGCCCCATTGCTGATAGGGCACTTGCATCGCCTGATAGGTCGACCACCAACCCAGCGCGTGCAAATACGGCTCAATCAGGGTTGGCATGGCATAACGCCCCAGCAGAAAACCAACCAACCCGCCCAGGCATTGTCCCACCATGCAGATCGTCGCCAACCGCCAGCTGCGTTTGGGTTGCAGCAGCATACAGGGCAACAGAAAGGCATCGGGCGGGATGGGAAAGGCAATCGCCTCAAGCACTGACCAAACAAACAGCACCCAATGGGCGGCGGGATCATTCGCCCAACGGCGGGTCATGCTAAGGGTGGGTGTGTGCAGCATAGGGCTCTTCTGGATAAGGAAAAGGATTGAAGGGCAGGGGGGTGGTGCCCCCTTCATAGCACAACGGGACACCCAGTGATCCAGGTGCCCCGTTGGCCATGATTATGATGATGTCAAAGGCTTAGCCAACTTGAATGGTCGGCTCACCCTTGTGCCAATTGCATGGGCACAGCTCATCCGATTGCAGGGCATCTAGGATGCGCAAGGCTTCTTCAGGGCTGCGGCCAACCGACAGATCGTTAACCTGAACATGACGAATCACATTTTCGGGATCGACGATAAAGGTAGCGCGAAGGGCAACGCCAGCATCCTTGTGCAGAATACCAGTGGCGGTGGCCAATTCACGCTTAATGTCGGACAGCATCGGCATGCTGATTTTGTTCATGTCGGCATGATGGGTACGCCAGGCCAGGTGAACGTACTCAGAATCGGTTGACAGACCCAACAAAACGGCATCGCGATCGGCAAACTGTTTGTTCAATTTGTCATAGCCGACAATTTCGGTTGGGCACACAAAGGTGAAATCCTTTGGCCACCACATGTAAATTTTCCATTTACCCTTAAAGCTATCTTGGGTGACATCCTTAAAGGCATCTTTAGGATCGGCGGAAACCACCGCTGTTAATTTGTACTCTGGAAAAATATCGCCAACGGTTAACATGGGGCAACTCCTGCTTTAGATTTGAGGGTGATGGATGAAAGGCGGCAACCTGCTACAGCGCACACCTTAATGGTCACCCGTTAGTTGGGGCTTTATCCCTCCATTGTCAAGCCATGCTATTGGTGATTCAGCAAAAAAATTGGGGTGATGAAAATTTTGTTATTCTGCCCAAAGGGCATCGCAACTTTGCCACAATTGTGCTAAATGATTTGCTAAGTGGTCAATCCGACCATGTTCATTCCTTTACAATTAATCGGAGAATTCGATGTTGAAAAAAATCGCTTTGGCCAGCGTTCTTGCTGCCGCCCTTGCCCTGCCTTTGGCTGCTGCCAACGCTGCTGATGCTGTTAAAGCTCCTGCTGCTGCAACCGTTGCTCCTGCAACCACCGACGCTGCAGCTCCTGCCGCTGCTGCTCCAGCTCCAGCTGCTGAAAAAAAGCACCACAAAGTTAAGGCGCACAAAAAAGCGAAAAAAGCTGACAAGCCAGCCGAAGCTGCTCCAGTTGCTCCAGTAGAAGCTGCTCCTGCTGTAACTCCAGCCCAATAAGGCTGAGTTAAGCTTTTGGCTTAAGCACAGAACGCCCCAGGTCTTTTTTGGCTTGGGGCGTTTTGCATTCAGGCAAGACTGCATTGAGGTTGCAGCGCTTTGTGCTAAGCGGCTGTATTAGCTGGCTGGTTAGTTGGCTCTGGCGCCTGAGTGAGTTCTGCCAGGGCATCACTGCTGACGACCTGGTTGCGGCCACCCCTTTTGGCGGCGTACAAGGCCTGATCCGCCAATTTCATAATGGTATCTGGCGTGTCGTGATCTTGCAGGGTTTGATTAAACAGGCCGATACTGACCGTGACCTGAATAGACCGACCATCAGGCAGGGTAAAGGGGGTATCAGCGATGCTCAGGCGCAGGCGTTCAGCGGTTTGTGGTGCTTGTTCGGGGCGCAGAGCGGGCATAATCATCGCAAACTCCTCCCCCCCCAAGCGGGCAAC
>CAISOG010000232.1 GCA_903887035.1 uncultured Holosporaceae bacterium
CCACGATCAGCAACACGGCATCGGCGCCCATCACCCGTGCTTCGGCAATATGATAGGGCGACAGGGTGAAATCCTTGCGCAAGATGGGCAGCGGATTGGCCTGCCTGACCTGCACAATATCGGTGGGGCGGCCATGGAACCAATCCGGCTCGGTTAAAATCGACAGGGCGACGGCGCCCGCCTGATGATAGCCATCGGCAATGGCAACGGGGTCAAATGGGTCGCGGATAACGCCCGCGCTGGGGCTTGCCCGCTTCATTTCGGCAATCACGGCGGGCTTGGTCGGCGGGTTAGCCAAGCGCCCAGGCCGCAACGCTGCCAGAAAATCGCGGGGCGGTGGGCTGGCCATCGCCTGTTGCCACAATTGCGCCATCGGCAGGGACTGCTGCTGTTGTTTTAGGCGAGCGGCGGTTGCCGTACAGATCTGGTGAAGGGGGCTATCCATCGTGGTGGTTAAGGTCATGCTGTTTATGGTCATGGTGTTGCGCAAAAGAGGAGGAGGGAACCCCCCACTAATGCGGGGGAGAGCGGAGTTGTGACAACAACTGGTTAGCTGCCCCACTATCCAACGCAGCATAGGCCGCGCTTAGGCCGCTTGGCAAATCCTTTGCAAGACCACAAATGACCAGGGCGGCCGCACTGTTCAGGCAGACCGCATCGCGATAAGCCCCCCGCTGCCCCGCCAACAGCTGTTGCATCGCGGCGGCGTTTTCTGCGGGCGTTCCCCCCAGCAGGGCGGTTTTGGGGGTGGGGGGTAGGCCAAGGCTGCCCGCATCCAGCTCAAATGCCCGCAACTGTGTCGGCGTGACCTCAATAACGCTGTTAATCGCCCCAAGGGACAGCTCATCCAATCCATCCTGGCCATGCACGATCCAGGCGCGCTGTACCCCCAGCCGTTGCAACGCCCGCGCCATCAGCTCAAGCTTTGTGGCATCATAGACGCCCAACAGCTGAAAGCGGGGGCGGGTAGGGTTCAACAGGGGGCCCAGCAGATTAAAAATGGTGGGGCGGCCAACCTGTTTCCGAAGGGTGGCCAACGGTTTCAGGCTAGGATGAAACAGCGGGGCGGGCAGAAAGGTTAGCTGATGGCTGGTCAGCTGCTGGGCAGCTTGTGCCGCGGTCTCAGGCAATACCACCCCCAGGGATTGCAAGACGTTCAGGGATCCACTTTTGGAGCTGGCCGCGCCGCCCCCATGTTTGGCGACCGCCGCCCCCGCCGCCGCCGCCACCACCGCCACCGCGGTTGAGATGTTCAGGCTGTTGCTGCCATCGCCGCCAGTACCGCAGCAGTCGAATAGAGGTTGGGGCAGGGGGGGCGTGCCTGGCCAAGCCTGCATCCGTTGCCAGATCAGCTGATGCAGCGATAACAGCTGATCCAGGGTTGGATCCTGGCTGGCGGAGGATTGCAACAGCGCCACCGCCTGATCCTCAGGCAGCTGCTGAATCAACAGCTGTTGCCATGCCGCCATGCTATCCACATCAGGGGATGGGGTGGGTGGTTGGATTGGGTGTGTCACAACAGTTTGCCTTTATTGCGTTACGCCGCGCACAGCCTTGGTATCCCCTAGATCGTGGCGGTGGTGGAAGCCTTTGTCGTCACCGCCTGTTTTGGTGCCCGCCTCAACCAACGCAGCCAGCGTGGCAACGATACCCCCTCCAACGCGTTGATCATGGAGGTGGTGACCGAGGCCAAATAGGGCAGGGACTGAATCAACAAAATAAGCGCCCACATCCGTGCCTCTGGGTCATCCTTACCGGTCATGGCGTTGACTGAAAAGGCGCCCAGCCATAGCAACAGGGTAAAGCCCAACTCCTCCCGCGCCATCAAAAAGCCCTTGAAAAACGCTGGTTTGTTTTCACATTTGGGGGTTCGTAAGAAGGTGCCCTTTTTGTTGATAAGTCCCATCAACACCGCGCAGGCAATGCTGTAGCTAAGGGCTAAGCCCGCCACCGCCGCCCCCAGCTTTTGGCTAAAGCTGCAACGCACCCGTTTGTTGTACAGGGCAAAAAACTGCACCATTTTGTACAGAAAGACCCCCAGGGTCGGCACGATGAACAGGGTCAGCGGATATTCGAAATAGCGTGGCAAGGCCAGTATACCAACCGTCCACAACAGCCCAAGGGTGGTGAACAGCAGCGACATCGCGTCCATAATCCATGGGAACCAGCCAACCAAGAAATGGTACCGCTGCGCCATCGTCAATTTGGCATCCTTACGCAGGGTAAACAGATCCTTGGAATGGCCGCGCAGAATCTGCATCGCGCCAAACGCCCACCGATACCGCTGTTTTTTATAGGCAATAAAGGTGTCGGGGTTCAGGCCGCGCCCAAAGGTGACCGGGACATAGACAGATTTGTAGCCCGCCTGCATAAGGCGCAAACCAAGCTCAGAATCCTCACAGATGCACCATTCCGCCCAACCGTTCAGGTTTTTCAACGCTTCGGCGCGAATCAGGGTCATGGTGCCATGCTGAATGATGGCGTCACGCTCATTCCGTTGCACCATACCGATTTCAAAAAAGCCTGCATATTCCCATTGGCACATGCTTTTAAACACCGATGCATCGCCATCGCGGTTATCCTGCGGCGCCTGCACAAAACCGATTTCCTGGTCGCGGAAATAGGGGATAAGGGCGTTCAACCAGTTGCTGTCCACCACATAATCGCTGTCAATCACCCCAATAATATCGACATCGGGGGCGGTGTTGCGCATAGCAAAGTTCAGCGCGCCGGCCTTAAAGCCCTCAACCTTTTCCAAGTGGAAAAAGCGGAACGAATTCCCCAGTTCGCTGCAAAGCTTCTGAATAGGCTGCCAAATTGCTGGGTTGGAGCAGTTGTTGCTGATTACCAACACTTCCAGATTGGGATAGTCCAGCCGTTTTAGTCCCTGCAGGGTTTCCGCCACCATTTCTGGCGGCTCATTACAGATGGGCAGGTGAATCGACACTTTGGGCACAAAGTTGGGATCAGGCTGAGCAAATGGCTTGAAGTTGCGGCGATTGGGTTCCGACCACAACACCTCCGTCATCTCAATGCCATCGCACAGCAGTAGGGTTACCAAGAAGGCCAGGGCGCCTAGGTTTATCACAAAGACTAAGGATCCCAGTGGCGATAGATATTGGGTTGCCCCCAGATACACCACCCAAACCAGATAGGATACCGCCACCTGTAACAACAGGGCGTAGGCAAAATGCCCCTTAATCCGAATGTCGGGACGCATCCGTGCAAATAACCAAATGGCGGGCGCTGCCAGCAGTGATGCTGCCAGAACCAGCAATGGCCAACTGGGGTAGCTGACCAACGATCCCGTCATGGCAAATTTGGCTTCGCGCGCTTCGTTAAAGATACCCCAATAGGCACCGACCCCACCTTCCTGCACTTTTTTCCAAGGCTGATCAAAGGCTTCCATGATGTAGTATTCAATATCATTGGCGCGGGCAAAGTTCAAAAACTGCCTCAGGAACGCGGCCTGATTGGCGGGTGAGGCTACGGCCGCCTTTTTGATGCGCCCACTGCTTGGCCAGCCCACCTCAGTAATCACAATGCGCTTGCCGGGAAAAGCCTTTTGCACCATGCCATAGACTTCTTTGGTGAAGGCGATGGAGTTGTCCAGCGCAATCCCCTCCCAATAGGGCAGAATGTGAATCGCGATAAAGTCCACATGGTTGGCCAGCTCAGGGTGATCCAACCACCCCTTCCAGGTTTCCGCCGTGCTGACCGGCTGTTTGGTAGCCTCCCGCACGCGATCCAGATGCGCGGCCAGCTCGGCCACGGTTAAATCGCCCCGCAACAACACCTCGTTCCCCACCACCAAATTTTTAACATTGTCCTGCTGATTGGCCAGGGTGATAATCCGCTCCACCTCCTGCCCATTGGCATCTTGGTTTTTGTCCAGCCAGGCACCCAGGGTGACATCCAGGCCATAGGGTTTGGCCAAATCGGGCACCACATCCAGCCCGTTTAGAACACTATAAGTTCTAACCGAATTGACCTGGCCACTGACCAGTTGCAGGTCGCGGGCAATATCCTCAGGCGTTGGGTCGATTTTGGATATAGGGTTGTGTGCGTTGCTGAAGGGCGCAAAGGATACCCCGCGAATCACCCCGCTCCACGCCTCCTCCTGCTGTGGCCAATTCAGCCAGCTCCAAAACCCCAGGTTCAGGATTAAGGCCAGTGCGATAACGATTAAATTTCTGCGGCGCATGGTGCGAACCCTTTTGTTAACTTATGGTGAGGGATTGTGAAAATATAATAACAGATAAAAGCGTACGGTTGTACATTTCAATCATGCAGGCAATTTTGGCAAAACAATGGTGGAAAACGCCGAAACTGTCTTTTTATAAGAAACTGCTAAGTCATTTATTAACTTTTTTGCGCTTATTATGGTTGGTAAAACTCTTGCCAATTGGGGGTCATATGATGTTGGTATCCTATGAAATAGCACAAAAAACAACGAATAGCTATGATGAAGAACATGAGTGTCGATTTCTGATTAACGTGCGCCGCAATAAGCTGTTGGGCTATTGGGCTGCCGAATTGTTTGGCCTGC
>CAISOG010000233.1 GCA_903887035.1 uncultured Holosporaceae bacterium
ATGCTACCATGACAAAGGTTAAAAGATTTGTAAAATCTTTTTGATGCCACTTCCCCTCCGTCTGTTCGGCTGGTCAGCAGGTCATCAACCTGTGCTCTCTACTCCACCGTTACCAATTTGGCCAGGGTGATTGAGGGTTTCACTTATGACCCCCCACCGCAGGGCTTGCGCCCCGCGACGCACCCGCAAGGGGAGAGTGTTACTATCCCCTCCCCCACCAAGGAAAAACTCTAAGCCGAAGACTATGCGATAACCCGCGTGCCACATCACCGCATACATAATGTTGCGGGCGGGATGGGAAACGGCTATGAATAGAACCACAATCGGAACTCTTACTTACAGGATGCCCCCATGTCGATTCGCGCAACGTCATCTTCCAACACCAATGTGACCGAATTAAAACCCACCGACCAAAAGGCGGGCGAGCGCCTGAAGGCCTTAGAGGCCGCGATGGGGCAGATTGAGCGTGCCTTTGGCAAGGGCTCGGTCATGCGCCTGGGTCAACGGGATCAGGCGGTTGAGGTTGAGGTTATTTCGACAGGCTCCCTCGGCCTGGACATCGCGCTGGGCGTGGGCGGATTGCCCCGTGGGCGGATTATTGAAATTTTTGGCCCGGAAAGCTCTGGTAAAACCACCCTGGCGCTGCATGTGATTGCTGAGGCGCAAAAGGCGGGCGGCACCTGCGCCTTTATTGACGCGGAACACGCCCTGGATCCCGCTTATGCCCAAAAGCTGGGCGTGGTGCTGAACGATGTGATTATCAGCCAGCCTGACCATGGGGAACAAGCGTTGGAGATTTGCGACACCCTGGTGCGCAGCGGCGCGGTCGATGTGTTGGTGGTCGATTCGGTTGCCGCCCTGGTTCCAAAGGCGGAGTTGGAGGGGGATATGGGCGATTCCCATATGGGATTGCAGGCACGGTTGATGAGCCAGGCTTTGCGGAAATTGACCGCCTCTATCTCCCGTTCCCGCACCATGGTGATCTTTTTGAACCAAGTGCGCCAAAAAATTGGGGTGATGTGGGGCAATCCCGAAACCACCACCGGCGGTAACGCCCTGAAATTCTACGCCTCTGTCCGCCTGGATATCCGCAACATCGGCAAAATTCAGGATAAGGATGTCATCCTGGGTCAAAAATCGCGGGTTAAGGTGGTGAAAAACAAGCTGGCACCCCCCTTCCGTCAGGTGGAATTCGACATGATCTACGGCGCGGGCATTTCCAAAATTGGTGAGCTGATTGACCTGGGTGAGGCCGCGGGCGTGGTGCAAAAATCGGGCGCGTGGTTCAGCGCGCAGGGGCAACGGATTGGTCAGGGGCGCGAGAATTCCAAACAATTCCTGAAAGATAATCCCGCCTTGGCCGACAGTATTGAGGCCTATATCCGCCAAAACGCTGGCCTGGTTGCCGAAAACCTAATCACGGAGCCTACCAGCGCTGAGGCGGCTGAGGCCAATGAGGGCGGCGGCCTGGGCGGCGGCGCTGCCATCAGCGACGCTGAAGACATTTAGCGGCCTTTGCGCAATGGTGTGATAGCCCATGATGGCAACGGCAAAGCGCGATCAGTTTTTGGCCAGTCGCCACGGCGTTTTTAGGTTTTACAACATAACCTGCCGATGCTGTGCCACCACGCTGTGCCTGTATCAAAAAGACGGCTTTGGATCGCTGCGCCGACTGTATCTGGATCGCGTGATGATGGACACGTCGGCACAGGAATTGTCGCCCAATTTTATCCAGGAATTTGCTGCCCAGGAATTCGCCACCGATAAAAAGCTGATCTGTCAGGGTTGCGGGTTGCTGTTGGGGCTTGGCTATTTGTATCAAAGGGAAAATCGCCCCGCCATCGCCCTGTTTCAGGATGCGATTGTTAAACGCCCCGTCAGCGTCCTTCACAACGCCCGCGCCCTGCTGCGCTATGGGGTTTTGGGGTGGGTAAAGCGGAAGTTTTAATCCAGCTTATCGCTGTTGAACTGGCTGTGCAATTAGAGTTAAGTTGCCCCACCCACCAGTTTCCCCAGTCGTGCCAAAAGATGCTGACAGGCGGCCAGGGCGCTTAGTTGGGTCAGGGATCCGCCCAGGCTGTAAACCAGGAGCTGATCAGGGCGCAGCTTAAAACGAATCGGGTCACTGGCAATCATCTGCACCAACGCGGTTGGGTTGGGGCATTGATGGTTGTGGAAGGACAGCACCACCGCCTTTGGCCCCGCCTCCAACCGATCAATGTTCAGGGTTTTGCAGCGTTGTTTGATGATCAACAGCTGCAACAAATTGTCCACCTGTGCCGGCAACTTGCCGAAACGGTCGATTAACTCCACCGCCATCGCCTCCACCTCCGCCGTGGTGGCCAGCTCCGCCAGGCGGCGATAGATTTGCAGGCGCAGGTTCAGATCGCCAATATAATCCTCTGGGATAAACAGGGCGGTATCGCTGACCTGAATGGTGGGCGTCCAATCCTGCACCTGCGGCTGGGTCGCTGCCCCATCGCCGCCACCCCCTGCACCGCCTGCCTTAACCGTTGCCACCGCGTCGGCCAACATCTGCTGATACAGCTCAATCCCCACCTCACGAATTTGCCCCGACTGTTCATCGCCCAACAGGTTGCCCGCGCCGCGAATATCCAAATCATGGCTGGCCAGTTGGAACCCCGCGCCCAGTTGATCCAGCCCCGCCATCACCTGCAGGCGGCGGGTGGCCGATTCGGTCACCACCTGCCCCGCCGGCAGGGTCAGATAGGCATAGCCGCGCACCTTGCCCCGCCCTACCCGCCCGCG
>CAISOG010000234.1 GCA_903887035.1 uncultured Holosporaceae bacterium
ATAGGCGGCGGCGTTAAAGTTCAGTTTGTAAACCGAAATGATATAGCCGCCCAAAATGCCGATAACATCGGCCACCCCCACCAACAGCGGCAGGGTGATGGTCGCCGCCAACAGCCGTGGCGCAATCAGATACTTAAAGGGGTTGGTGGACAGAGTGGTCAGGGCGTCAATCTGCTCCGTCACCCGCATCGTTCCCAGCTCCGCCGCGATCGCCGCGCCCACGCGCCCTGCGACCATCAGCCCCGCCAGCACCGGCCCCAATTCCCGCGTCATCGACAGCACCACCACGGTTGCGACCGAGCTTTCGGCCGAAAAGCGGGAAAAGCCCGAATAGGTCTGCAACGCCAACACCATGCCGGTGAACAGCGCGGTTAGCCCCACGACGGGCAATGAGTAAAAGCCGATGTCGCGCATTTGCTTAACAACCAATTGTGCATAGAACGGCGGCGTAACGCTGTGACGCAGGCTGGTTCCTACAAAGGCGACCAGCCGCCCAATCACCTGGGTGATGATCAGCACGCCGCGGCCAAGGGCGGTAACAACGGGAATCGAATTGGTCAGCATCTGGGGGTTACCTCACGCGCGGTTAAACATCATCACTGTAATGCCGTTGCAACCGTCCGCCAAGCCCTGTTAGCACGCTGTAGCCAATCGTGCCCGTATCGCGCGCCAACGACTCAGCGTCATAGTGGGCGCCCAGCACGGTTGCCTCCCCAGCTGTTGCCAACAGCGACTCTGGCACCGCCGACACATCGATAACGGTCAGATCCATCGATACCCGCCCGACCACCGGGCATGGCACATCGTCGATATAGCACACACTGTGGCTGGTTGGCCGCCACGGCACGCCATCGGCGTAACCGATGCCCAGGGTGGCCAGCCTGGTCACACCCGCGGGAATGGGGGTGGCGTGATAGCCAACGCTCAACCCCGCCCCCGTCACTTTGACAGAGCGCACCTGCAATATCGGCGCGGTCAGGGTAACGACCATCCGCATGGGGTTGGCGGCAGCGGGCGTGGGGTTCAGGCCGTACAGCGCCATGCCGGGGCGCACCTGATCAAAATGGTACCCAGCGCCCAGGAAGATGCCCGATGAGTTGGCCAGCGATTTGTGTTGCCGATCACGCCACAACGGAATCGCCGCCAACCCATCCCGCTGCTTAGCGTTCATCGGATGGTCGGGCAAATCGGCGCAGGCCAAATGGCTCATCACCCCATCAATTGGCAGGGCGCGAAAGTCCGCCCCCTGGCACAGCTCGGCCAAATCCTGTGCCGCCAGCCCCAATCGGTTCATGCCGGTGTCGATATGGATGATGGCGGTTGTGGAATCGGGGGCGGCCTGTTGGCACAGGGCGGCAAAATCGGTGACCTGTTGGCGGCTGTTCAACACGGGGGTCAGCCGCGCCGCCAGAATCGTTGCCGCCTCATCCGCCTGAAAGCCATGCAACACCACTATTGTGGCGGGGGGCGAGGCGGGGGAAGTGGTGGGGGGCGCGGGAGGGGGGGCGCAATCCTGTAGCGCTTGACGCGCCGCCACCCCCTCAGCGGTTGTGGCAACGTAAAACCGCCGACATCCCGCCCGCGCCAACGCCTGCACCACGGGTTTAAGCCCCAGGCCATAGGCATTGGCCTTCACACAGGCACCGACCTGCACCGCTGTTGTGGCAGCCTGGATCGCGGCGGGGGTGAGGTTGGTGGTGTCGCATAAGTGGCGATAATTGGCCTGCACCGCCGCCAAATCAATGGTCAGCCGCGCCGTATCGCTGTGGGGAAACATCTTGCTCATGGCCAACAGCTTGCCGCATTGCCGCCCAGAACTCTACCGATTTCTTTGTCCTTGTTCCGTGAATCGGCGGTCTGCTAAAACGGGGCGGGGACGGGCAGGCGTTCATTCGGCTGATAGTCGCTAAAGCGGGTGACCGCGCCGTCAAAGTGCAGCTGCACCTTGCCGGTGGGGCCGTGGCGGTGTTTGGCCAAAATCACCTCAGCCAGGTTTTGCAACGATTCAAATTTTTGGCGCCAGGCGTCATAGGCCAATTTGTCGTTGGGCGACGGTTCCTTACGCGCCTCATAATACTCCTCACGGTACACAAACAGCACGGCATCGGCATCCTGCTCAATCGATCCGGACTCCCGCAAATCGGCCAGCTGGGGGCGTTTGTCATCGCGCGATTCGACCGCCCGCGACAGTTGCGACAGGGCGATGACCGGCACGTCCAATTCTTTGGCCAGGGTTTTCAGGCCGCGGGTAATCTCCGACAATTCCTGCACCCGATTTTCCCGCCGACTGGTGCTGTTGGGATGAATCAGTTGCAGATAGTCGATCACGATCATCGACAGATTGTGACGGCGTTTCAGGCGGCGGGCGCGGGTGCGCAGCGCGCTGACCGTCATGCCTGGCGTGTCATCGATATAGAGGGGCAGTTGGTGCAAACGCTGGCTGGCCTGCACAATGTGATCGAAATCGCCCTTACTCAGCTCCCCCCTACGGATTTTTTCGGTCGACAGGCCGGTTTGCTCCGCCAAAATACGGGTGGCCAGTTGCGGCGCCGACATTTCTAACGAGAAAAAGCCGACCACCGCGCCATCGACAATCCGTTCCACCCCCTGATCATCATGCTGGCGGCGGCAATTTTGGGCGGCAAAAAAGGCAATGTTGGTGGCAAAAGCGGTTTTGCCCATCCCTGGCCGTCCCGCCACGATTAACAGGTCGGATTTTTGCAAGCCGCCCATCAATTTGTCCAAATCGTGAAAGCCGGTGGAAATGCCCGGCAACTGCCCCTGGCGGCCAAAGGCGGCGTTGGCGGATTTAACCGCCTCGGCCAGGGCTTGGTCAAAGGCCTGGAACCCCCCCTCAATCTGCCCCGTGCTGGCCAAATCGTACAACTGCTGCTCCGCCTGTTCAATTTGGGTGCGGGCGGGCTGTTCGATCAGCTGTTCATGGGCGCGGTTCACCACCTCCTCCCCCACCGCAATCAGCTGGCGCCGCAGGTGCAGATCGTGAATCAGTTTGGCATAGTCGGTGGCGTTGATGATGCTGACCATCGCGCCGGTAATCGCGCTGAGATAGCCGATGCCGCCAACGCTGGCGATATCGGGATCCTGCTCAAAAAATGGTTTCAGGGTGATGGGGCTGGCCAACTGGTGCCGTTCCAACAGCTTGCCAATCGCGGCAAAGATGCGGCCATGCAGACCGCTGGCAAAATATGCCGGCTCAAGAAATTCAATCACCCGCTCATAGGCGG
This sequence comes from uncultured Holosporaceae bacterium, assembly GCA_903887035.1. Taxonomy (GTDB): domain Bacteria; phylum Pseudomonadota; class Alphaproteobacteria; order CAISOG01; family CAISOG01; genus CAISOG01. The sequence goes on from CAISOG010000234.1 coordinate 3,246, forward strand.
CGTTGTTCAACAAAATGGTGGCCAGAAGTGCCTGTTCCGCCTCAAGATTAAAGGGCAATTGGCGGGGGGCGGCAATGGAACTGCCCGCAAAGCCCTGACCAGAACCGACATTGGCCAACATTGGCAGCTGGCTGTTATCACCGGTCGCCGCGGGAATAGCGACAAAGCCTTCCTGGGTTGCGGCCGATTCGGCGGGGGATAGCGATGCAACACCAGCTGCCATCTCAGGATAGCCTTATGTTCGCGGGCAGGGGGTTTGCCCCATAGATAACCGAGTGAGCAGCCAGGTGGTTAGCCCTGTTGTCAGCCAGATTGGATACAAACGGCTGATAAAGCAAGGCCTTAGGCCGCCTGCTCAGGGTTGTCCACCTCAACATCGGCTGGTGATTCCGCCACCGCCGCCGCCTCAACCGCTGCCGCCTTGGTTTTGGCCGCGGGCGGGTTGCGCAGGGCTTCCGCCTGTTCGGCAGAGTTGGCCACCACCAGGGTAATGGTGCGCGCCACATCGGGGTGCAAACGCACGGTCACCTCATAGATGCCAACCAATTTGATCGGCTTGGTCAGCTCAATTTGCTCAACATTCAGGGCAAAAGCATGCTCCGCCAGGGTTTTTTGAATGTCACGCTTGGAAACAGAGCCAAACAGGGCGCCGCTGTCGGCGGCCTGGCGCAACATGGTGCAAACCAACCCTTCCAATTTCTTGGCGGCGGTTTCGGCATCCTGACGCTGCTGATCCGCTACAGCGGCCAGCTGTTGCTTTTGCGATTCATACAATTTTTTGTTGGCTTCGGAAACGCGCAACGCCAATTTTTTTGGCAACAAAAAGTTGCGGGCAAAGCCAGGCTTCACCGATACAATTTCGCCCATCTGCCCCAATTTGGCGATACGGCTTAACAGAATAACTTCCATAATATAACTCCATGCTAGCGGGCTGATAGTTGTCGCAAGTTTTTATCCATTTGGCAACTGTTGATTGCGGGTGATGCGGTTTTTTTGTTGCCCCCACCATTTCTGGCCGTGAATAGGGCAGCTTTGGTGGGTTAGGGGGCGGCATTAACGCAGCCTGACACCCCCCCTCGCGCCCACCCCAGTTGACCAAGGGCGATTAAGCAACTGTATGCAGGGGGGGGCAGCTACCCTTGCCAGCGATTGAAGACATGCTTGGGGGTATCTTCTTTATCGCCCTTCCTGAACTCCCTGTTCCAATCTTGCCATTGCGACCTGTTGCGCTTGATCAAGCGCTGCTTGCACTGTCGCAGCCCCAGCTTCTAAGGCAGCAAATTGGGCTTCTAATAGGGCTTCACGG
>CAISOG010000235.1 GCA_903887035.1 uncultured Holosporaceae bacterium
ATGGGTGGTCAGCGCGGCCAAATGCTGTTGGCTGCCATAGCCCTTGTTGCGATCCCAACCATAGGCGGGATAATCGGCGGCCAGCGCGCTTAGGTGGTGATCGCGGGCAACCTTAGCCATGATGGAGGCCGCCGCCACCTCAGTCACCTGGCTGTCACCGTTGATCAGGGTGTACAGCTGGATATGGGCGCTATGGGCGAGGTTCAACGCAGGCGGCAGTTGCGGGGCGTGGGTGCCATCCACCACCACCGCGATGTTGGTCAAGGGCGCGGCATCCTCGCGCGCTGATAACGCTATCATCAGGGATTCCAGGGCGCGACTCATGGCCAGCAGGCTGGCGCGCAGGATGTTGATCTGATCAATCTCCGCCACGCTGGCCTGCCCCAGGGCGTGATGGGCGTGGTCAACAATGGTGGCAGCCAATTTTTGCCGTTGCGGCGCGCTGAGCGTTTTGGAATCGCGCACCTGTTGGGCAATGGCGGGCGGTTGGTGAACGGTTTGGACTGCAGGAAGCCAACACAGGGCGGCGGCGGTAACGGGCCCAGCCAGGCAACCGCGACCAACCTCATCGACGCCAATCACCAGGCGGTGACGATGGTACAGGGTCGGCAACTGTTGCGGGCTAAGCTTTTGCGCAGGAAGGATGCGGTTCATTAGCAATCCGCCTCAGGCAGCCAAAAGCCTATTTGCTAAGCTTGGCTTCCTTAAACACCACATGCTTACGAACCCGTGGGTCGTATTTGCGGAATTCCAATTTGTTGACCAGCTTGCGGGGGTTACGTTTGGCAACGTAATAATAGCCCGTGCCAGCGGTGCTGAGCAATTTGACCAGGATGACGGCGGATTTTGCCATGATAAGGCTCCAAGCAATTCAATATACGGTCGTCTCTTATAGCATCTTTTTTGGCTTTTGCTAGCCCTAAAATCAAAATGGTTGGGATGACTCGATTAAGATATAGTCGTTCCAATTTATAAATATACAGCCTGCGAAAATGTTATGAAATCGAGAAACGGAGCGGAGTGTACATGGACGTACATGAGCACCGTATCGCAGAGGTCAAAGCATTTGCAGCACTGGAGATTTGTAAAGTGGAATGACTATAGGTCGGCGGGGTTCTGATCCCACAGATTCAGCCGCCATCCCGCCTCATCCTGCACAAACTCGCTGACATGGCCGGTTTTCATCCGCACCGCTGCCTGGCCGTTGCGCTGGTCAAACAATCCAGGCACCAGCCGCAGGAAATACCGCAACGCCCCGTTGGAGCTGACCACCAGCGCGTAATCCTTGGGGTTGGGCAGGTGGCGTGGCAGGTCACGGCAAAAATCCGCCACCCGCGCAATCACCTGCGCCTCACCTTCGCCCCAACGGTCGCCGCTGGGGAACTGGCTACGCTGGTGCCAGGCGGCAAATTCTTCTGCGCCAAAACGATCCTGAATCTGTTGGTCGCTTAGCCCCGTCCAGTCGCCAAAATCAATCTCATTCAGCCGCGCATCCTGCCGCACGGGCAAATCCAGTTGCAGGGTTTGCAGCACGATTTCGGCAAAGCGGTATTGGCGTTGCAGGGCGCCCGCGAACACCACGGTGGGGCGGCGGTTGCTGCGCGCCAACGCTTCGCCCAGGGCAACGGCCTGCGCCATCCCCTTGTCCACCAGCGGCAGATCGTTACGGCTGCCCACCGTGACCACCGTGTCGCCAGGGGCAAAAGTGTTGCCGTGGCGGGCGATTAACAGGCGTTTCATGGCGGGTTGTGTCATGGATGCGGCTTTAGGCGGGATTGGTGGTATGGGCGAAGATGCTGGCAAAATCCACCAACTCCCCCTCCTGCGCAATCAACTGTTCCGCCACCGCAACATCGCCTGGCGCATCAACGCTCCAATGGGTGCGGCCGCGAAAATCCACCAGCACGCAACGGATCGGAATACCGTTTTCCAGGGCGCGCAGCTGTTCCAACCCCTCGGCTACCTCCAACGGGGTTTGCGGCAGGGTGGACAGCTGATCCAACACGTCCAGGCGATAGCCATACAGCCCGATGTGGCGATAGACGGGGATGGCATCACCCTCAGGCAGCTTGCGGAAATAGGGGATGATGGCTTTCGAGAAATACAGGGCGTTGCGATCTTTATCGAACACCGCCAGCGTACCACTGCTGGGATTTGATTCCTTGTTCTTTTTTAACTGATCCAACTGCGCCCGCGACATTTGCCAGACGGGGGTGACCATGCCCACGCTGGGCGACTGTTGCAACTCATCCACCATTGCCTGCAACACCCATGGCGGGGTTAGCAGTGCGTCGCCCTGAAAATTCACCACCGCGTCGGGGCGTTCGGCGACGGGCAGCTGGGCAAAAACCGCCTGCACCCGATCGGTGCCGGTGGCACATTCCGCGGGGGTCATCACCACGGTTGCGCCAAAGCTGGCGGCATGGTCGGCAATCCGTTGGTCATCGGTGGCGATATAAACGCCGCTGACATTCTTGACCTGCTGGGCGATGCCCCAAATCCGCTGCAACATGGTAATGCCCGCCACCGCCGCCAATGGCTTGCCAGGAAACCGCACCGAGCCATAGCGGGATGGGATGACCAGGGCTACAGTGGGGGCTACCCTGGGGGCTACGGGGGGGGCGGCTGTGGTCATGGCGGGGGGCTTTCTTTTTAGATTTTGCGGCACCGACTAAGCAGGAAATCTAAAATTTCTGGCCTCGTTAGGCAACGACCTCAGCCGCCTGCAACTGCGCTATACGGCTAACACCCGCTTCCTTTCCAAGATGGCATGCAAGCTAATTTGAATCAGGGCGGCTGCCAACATGGCATCAATCATCGGTATGGTGGTTAGTGTCGTCCAACCAAGCCCCATATTCTCTGGGGTAGTGGTCAGCGACCCTACGGCCAACCCACCCAACCATGCCAGCAATTGTGGCACGCGAAATGCAGGAACATCCGTGGTATTGCTGTATCGTGATTGGTTAAACCAATAATCGGCCACATAAACCCCCGCCATCGGGGCAAACAAATTGCCACTGAAAATCAGCCAAGCGGTAAAATTTTCTAAAATGCCCATAACCGCAAACAATGTTCCAAACACGCCAACAGCTACAGCAATTTGCCATCGTGGCCATTTTGGCAAAAACAAGTTTAGCGATAGGGCACCTGTATAAACATTGGTGTCGTTGGTCGTCCAGGTGGCCAATAACAGGACGATAATGGCCAGGGATCCAAACCCTAGCCCCAACATCACCTGCATATAGTCATTCTGGCCAGCGGCTAAGGCTACTGAACCTGTCAGAATAAGAAGCAATGGGTATGCCAGCACATAGTTGGATACAATCCCAATTGTTGTAGCCCGTGTTCGCTTCATAAAACGCGTCACATCTGGCATAGTGGATGCAAAACCATAGGCACCCGCCACCATCGCAATCATAGCCCCCAGGCTGATTTGATTGGAGGAAGGTAAATTGCCAAGGCTTGCCAATTTGCCATCGATGAAAAACACATAGAGCGGTAAAATCAGCAACACCATTAGCAACGGCACGGCAACATAACTAAGTTTCCCAAGTCCACGGTATCCAATAACTGCGGTGGTCGACATTATTAGACCAGAAAGAATGGTCACAATTGTTGGATTAAGCTGCACGCCCCAAACCTGGCTGGATAATTGCACAAAGGCTGCGGAGAAGACTGCTGTCTGAATACCAAACCACCCAATTGATGATATAGCCATCGCCAAATTGGCCAACACAGAACCATTTGTTCCAAATGCAATTTTAGCAAGCATTGCGGTTGGAAGCCCTGTTCGTTGGCCAACTATGCCCGTAATTAAGGCAACCCCAGCGGCCAGAATGCCCCCTAAAAAAGCAGCCAAAATAAATTGCGTATAGGGTATCTGATGCGCCATATCCGCCCCCATCACAAAAACAGGAACACAGATGGTGCAGCCAATCATAACCCCAGTCAAAAACCACCAACCCTGTTTTTGACTTTGATTGGTAGGAACGAAGGGGGAATCTTCATTCATGAGTTTAATCAATTTGGACATTCTCTGGCCTCCCATCAACTGTATTTGATAACAAAAAGCTATGCCACGACCTCAGCCGCCTGCAACTGGGCAAGGCGGGCGGCGCGCATCCGTTCAAAATCGTCGCCAGCGTGATAGGAGGAGCGGGTGAGGGGGCTAGAGGCCACCATCAAAAAGCCCTTGGCATACGCCCAGGTCTCATAGCTTTTGAACTCCTCAGGCGTGACATAGCGTTCCAGCGCGTGATGTTTGGGCGTCGGTTGCAAATACTGGCCGATGGTCATGAAATCGACATTGGCGGCGCGCAGATCGTCCATCACCTGCAACACCTCCTCCCGCCCCTCACCCAGGCCGACCATGATGCCCGATTTGGTAAACATGCTGGGATCCAGCTCCTTAACCCGTTTCAGCAGCCATAGGGAATGGAAATAGCGGGCGCCAGGCCGCACCTCAGCGTACAAACGCGGCACGGTTTCCAAATTGTGGTTGTACACATCGGGCTTGGCGGCCACCACCACCTCCAACGCGCCAGGCTTTCGCAAAAAGTCGGGGGTCAGGATTTCGATGGTGGTGCCAGGCGAATGGCGGCGAATGGCGGCAATGGTTTCGGCAAAATGCGCCGCGCCGCCATCGGGCAGGTCGTCACGGTCAACCGAGGTCACCACCACATGGCTTAACCCCATCTGCCCCACCGCGATCGCCACATTTTCTGGCTCATGCGGATCCAGCAGGTCGGGACGGCCGGTTTTGATGTTGCAAAAGCTGCAGGCGCGGGTGCACACACTGCCCAGAATCATCACGGTGGCGTGCTTTTTTGCCCAGCATTCGCCAATGTTGGGGCAGGCCGCCTCCTCACACACCGTGTTCAGCTTTAGATCGCGCATCAGGGTGCGGGTTTCGTGATAGGCCGCCGATACGGGTGCCTTCACCCGAATCCACGCCGGTTTGCGCGCAATACCAGTTGACGCAGCACTGGCGGGGGTATCGGTTAGGGCGGCGGTCGTGCCTGCTGCCGCTTCTACAGCAATTGATTGATCAAGACTCATAAACAATATCCATCAGGTGCTATGGGGGGACTCGCCCAAATGTTGGTCAAAACTTACCCGTCAACCTATCATTTTTTGCCAAAGGGTCAACCGCGCTTTGGTGCGGGTGCTAAGGCATGGCTGCCCAGTCATAGAGATAAGTCGGGGGGCTAAATCGGGGAGGATAAGTCGGGAAGGCTAAGAGGCCGCCAATTTGGGCATCAGCAGCATCGGATCCACCGGCTGTTTGCCCTGGCGCAGTTCAAAATGCAATTGCGGCTCCTTAACCTTGCCCGTCGCCCCCACCCGCCCGATCATTGCCCCCTGTTTGACCGTATCGCCGCTTTTGGCGTACATCGCCTCAAGATGGGCATAGGCGGTGATCCAGCCATTGGCATGTTCCACCAGCATCAGATTGCCATAGGTTTCATCACGGCCAGCATAAGTAACGGTGCCATCGGCGGCGGCCTTTACCACGCTGCCCGCGGCCGCGGCCAGGTTAACACCATCGTTAAAGCTGCCGCCATCCTGACGCCCATAGCCCGACAGCAATCGCCCCTGCACAGGCCATACCATCGCTGGCGCTGTGCCAACCCCCCGCCGCATTGGCCAGGGCGGGCAGGCGATCCCCAATGGCGGATGGTGCCGCGTCGGGCTCAGCGGCCGTTATGGTTGTGGCGGGGGCGGGGGGAGAGTTTGTGGCAGCGGTTGACGCTTCCTGCACAGGGGTAAGGGCGGTTGCGGACTCTGGCGTTAACGATTGGGGCTTAGAGGGGGTTGTGTTGGTTTTGGCCGCTTTGGCGCCTGGCGGGGGCGGCAGAGTGGTGGTTTCCACCGCGGCAGCCCTGCCAACTGGCGCGGCCAGGCTGCTAACCCCTGTTGCGGCAGGATTTGGGGCGGCGGCATTTTTTTTGGAACGGCTGCCCCCGCTGGCGGCGGCGCGATTGGCCGTGCCACGATTGGCCGCCAAGCCATCAACGACGGGGGCGGGCACGCTGTTGTTAACACAGGCATGCAGGGGCAGGGTAAGGGCTATCACCAGCCCAATTGGCCTTGCCCAAAAAAGCGGGCGGGAAAGCGCTTTAGGAACCATTGGGGGGGGCGATTTCATAGCGAACCTCACCTTATCTTAGGCGGCACTATTTTATGCCGCACTCGATACCGTATCAGATTTCGCGACCGATTGCATCAGCTGATAAAACTCGGCAAACAGCGCGCTACCCTCCAAGGGGCCTGGTGAGGCTTCGGGGTGATATTGCACCGAAATAATTGGATAATCGGGGTGGGTAAAACCCTCCACCGTGCCATCAAACAACGACCGTTGGGTAATTTGAAAGTCGTTTTCCTGGTCATTCTCCTGGTCATTAGCAACCGCAAAGCCGTGATTCTGGCTGGTAATCGCCACATGATGATCGGCCAACAGCACGGGATGGTTGGCGCCGCGATGCCCCAAGGGCAATTTATAGGTGCTGCCCCCCAGCGCCAGCGCCAACAATTGATGCCCCAGGCAGATGGCCATAATCGGCAGCTTGTGGGTCAATAGCTCTGCAATCATTGGCACCACCCGCACCCCCGTGGCGGCGGGATCCCCCGGCCCATTGGACAGCAACACGCCAGCGGGCGATTCCGCCAGCACTTGCGCAGCGGTGGCACTGGCGGGCAATACCCGCACACGGCAGCCCAGCGCGACCAAATGGCGCAAGATATTGGACTTCACCCCAAAATCGATGACGACAACCGTCGGTTTGCTGGCGGAGGCCATTACAGGATAAGGGGCAGCGGATGATGCCGTCACTTGCGCCGTATCGGCCTCTTGCGCCTCCGCTTGCGGCGACCACAACCCCTCTGTCCAGTCATAGGCGGTTGCGGTACTGACCAGGCTGGCCAAATCCATCCCCTCCAGCCCGCCCCAGGCCTGCGCCCGCGCCACCAGCGCCGCATCATCGGGCGCCTCATTGGCCACCCCATGCCACAGCGCGGCTTTGGGCGCACCGCCGTCACGGATTAACAGGGTCAGGGCGCGGGTATCCACCTCCGCCAGGCCAATCAGGCCGTGGCGACACAGCCAGTCGTTCAGGCTTTCACGGGCGCGATTGTTGGATGGCATGGTCGGCAAGGTGCGGGCAATCAGCCCCAACGCTCGTGGCATTGCCCCCTCCATATCCGCAGGGTTGCAACCAACATTGCCAATGTGCGGGCTGGTAAAGGTAATAATCTGCCCCGCGAAGGAAGGGTCGCTTAAGGTTTCCTGATACCCCGTCATGCCGGTGTTAAAGCACAGCTCCCCCACCTGCAGGCCGCATGCGCCAAAGCCCCGCCCCGTTAACACCACCCCGCTATCTAAAGCCAATTTGGCGATTGTTGGGGCAAAAGGTGGTTGGGGTGCGGTCATGAATCGATTCATCCTGATGTTTGTTGCGCAATGGCCACTATCTTA
>CAISOG010000236.1 GCA_903887035.1 uncultured Holosporaceae bacterium
CGCTTGAAAATGCGCCGTATTGTCATGGGGTTAAGCCAGGAAAAACTGGCCGAGCGCCTGGGCATAACCTTCAACAAATCCAAAAATATGAACGCGGCCAAAATCGGATCAGCGCCGGGCGCCTGTTTCGCCTAAGCCAGTTGTTGCAGGTTGAGGTGGCCTATTTCATTAACGATCACGATTGGGCTGAGCAATCCCTGCCCGCCAACACCCACCAGCTGACCTCCGCCGTGGCGGAGGATCGTGCGCCGTTGGAACAGCCCGATTGGCGCAACCAGGAAAGCATGGATTTGCTGCGTCATTACTACAACATTGGCGACCGCGACCTGCGCAAACGGGTGATGGAGATCGTCAAATCCATGGCGCAACACAGCAGCACCGATGGTGGCACTGGGGGCAGCGGCACTAGCGATGGCGGCAGCGCCGAGTCCTCCGCCGCCTAGCCGCCGCCTGGCTTTCTCGCCCCCCGCTTCCACCCTTAAAGCGTGACCATCTGGCGTAACGGGGGGTTTGATGGCACGATGGCGGCATCATGATTGTGCAACCACCCATTCCTAACCCCCTGCAACGCTGGTGGCGTGATTTTCAAGAATTTTTGCAGGGGTTGTTACCGCTGCTGACCCTGCTGCTGGCGCTGGGGCTATCGCTGGTGCATCCCTGGCTTAGCCAGCTGGGGATGGTGGTGGTGTTTTACTGGGCGGTGTATCGCCCCGATGTGTTGCGGCTGTCGATGATTATCGCCAGTGGCCTGTTGGCCGATATGGTGCGGGGAACACCGTTGGGCTGGCAAACCCTATTGATGCTAATCGCCTATCTGGTGGCGGTGCGGCAACGGCATTTGTTGACCAGCAAAAGTTTCTGGCAATTTTGGATTGGCTTTGCAGCCATCAGCGCGCTGCCCGCGGCGACCAATTGGCTGTTTGCCTGCCTGTGGCTGACGCAATGGTTGTCGACCAGTGGGGCATTTTATAGTTGGGCAACCGCGGTTTGTTTGTTACCATTGGGATCATACCTGTTAACCTGGGTACACCGCTGTTTACCGCATGCCTAGAGCTGGCCATGCTGCCTTAGGATACCCCCGCCTTTTTTCGGGCCATTATGTCTATTAACTGGAAACAGCAGCGACTGGATGTTTTTAACCGCCGCGTTTTTGTGTTGGTGGGGGGGCAGCTGTTGCTGTTTTCGGTGCTGGCCGGGCGCCTTTTCCAGCTGCAGGTGACCCAGGGGGCACGCTATCAAACGCTGGCTGAGGATAACCGCATCCACTTAAGGGTGAATCCGCCCGTGCGTGGCCGCCTGTTGGATCGCAACGGCCAAGAGTTGGCGCACAACGCCCAAAACTTTCGCCTGCTGCTGCTGCCCGAAGAGATTGACGATCTGGGTGAGCTGGTGGAGCAGATTGGCCGCCTGATCCCGCTGGATCCCGTGCAGACGGATCGCGCCAAAAAACTGGCCAAGCGGCGCGATGCCCCGCCGATAGCCCTGCGCCAACAGCTGAGTTGGGAGGAGGTGAGCCAGATAGAGTTGCACGCCTATGAGCTAAGCGGGGCAGAGATTGAGGAGGGGCAGAACCGTTCCTATCCACTGGCGCAGGCGGCGGCGCATGTGACCGGCTATATCGGCCCGCTGAGTGAGGCGGAGGCCAAGGCCAACAAAGAAGCCGCCAAGCAGGATCCGCAACGGCAAATCCATCCCCAGAATGATCCCGCCCTGCTGCTGCCCGACTTTACCATTGGCAAGGCGGGGGTAGAAAAGCAGAATGAGTTGTGGTTGCGCGGGCGTTCCGGCTTTCGCCATGTTGAGGTGGATGCCCATGGCCGCGCCGTCCGCGAAATCGCCAACTATCCCCCCACCAATGGCCAGGATCTGTCGCTGCACCTGGATGGGCAGCTGCAAAGCTTTATTTACGAACGGCTGGGCGGCGAAAGCGGCAGCGTGGTGGTGATGAACGCCAACACCGGTGCGGTTTATGCCCTGGTCACCGCCCCCGCCTATAACCCCAATAGCTTTACGGGCGGCATTCCGATCAATCTGTGGCGCAGCCTGAATAACGATCCGCTCAACCCCCTGATTAACAAGGCTATTGCGGGCGAATATGCCCCCGGATCCACCATGAAAATGCTGACCGCCCTGGCCGCCCTGGAACATCGGGTGATTGCCCCCAGCGATCATATTTTTTGCAGCGGGCAATACAGCCTGGGCAACGCCGCCTTTCACTGTTGGAAAAAGGGGGGGCATGGCCGCGTCGATTTGCATCGCGCCCTGGTGCAATCTTGTGATGTGTATTTTTATGAGGTGTCGCGGCGGATGGGGATTGATCGCCTGGCCGCCGTTGCCAGCCAGTTTGGCCTGGGGCAGCTGACCAACATCGACTTGCCGGGTGAGCGTAAGGCGATGATGCCCACCCGCGCCTGGAAAAGAAAACAGTTTAAGGCGGGGTGGAGTGCGGGGGAATCGATTATCGCCGGCATTGGCCAGGGAATGGTGCTGACCACCCCATTGCAATTGGCGGTGATGATGGCGGGGGTGATCAATGGTGGCAAAAAAATTACCCCGCAAATGGTGCAACGGGATGATGCCAATGCCCAGGCGCCCAGGATGATTGATGCCAAGCCCGACCATTTGGCGCTGATCAAACAGGCGTTGGATGACGTGACCAATGACCCCAGCGGCACCGCCTATCGCGCCCGCATCACGGCGGGGGATGATGGCAATCTGTGGGCGATGGGCGGCAAAACCGGCACGTCACAGGTGCGCCGCATTACCGCGCGCGAACGCGAACAGGGGGTTAAGAAAAATGAGGAGTTGCCGTGGAAAAAGCGGGATCACGCCCTGTTCGTGGGCTATGCCCCGCTGGAAAATCCCCGCCTGGTGATCAGCGTGGTGATCGAACATGGCGGCAGTGGCGGCCACACCGCCGCCCCCATCGCCCGCGACATCATGGTGGCGGCACAACAACTGCTAAAGCTTAGCGATTCGGACAAATAGGGGCATGATTGCCTTGTTATTCTGTTTAACCAAGCAATAATTTTTAAAATAGCTATTGACCAAAATATATTTATATGTTTTGGTCATTTTATTAAATTTTTAGGGGCTGTACCAGATAACTATGTTAAGCGCCCATTAACCCATTGTTTTAGCTTATCTAATTGTAACTTTGGCGATGGGTTGTTAAAACGCCATTCGCACTCCTTTAAAAATAGCTCAAAATGTGTCTTTGGTACACCATTAAATTTTCTCATATGACGCTTAGCCTGGTTCCAAAAATTCTCAATACCGTTTATATGATTGTGTTTATCTGCAAATATTTTGGAGTGATTGATCCTATAGTGCTTAAATCCTGAAACATCTAACGCATTATAAGATCTCCAACAATCGGAGTACACGATAGAATCTGGCACAACTTTTGATGCGATAATAGGCAATAAGGTGGTGCTGGATGCATCTGAAATGACTTTTGTGTAAACCTTACCGCCGCGCTTTAATAGCCCAAATACAGGCACTTTTCCTGATGCACCCCGCCCTCGTAGCCCTTTGCGAGTGCCCCCAAAGTAGCTTTCATCGACCTCAATTTCCCCTTCAAAGACTTCGTAAGATTCCTGCTCGACTTGGGCGGCGATAATCTCACGAAGCCTTTGAAAATAATAGCTTCCTGTCTTGAAATTTACCCCAACAAGCGCCGACGCACACCGCGCCGTCGTCCCCGCCACAAAATGCTCCAGCAGTTTATCCTGCTTCGCCTTGCTTAATCGACTCTTCCTCATCCCCTATCCAGTAACACATACCTGCGTTATCTGGTACAGCCCCAATTTTTAAACTAAGTGGCATTCGCTGACCACCAGAAAGGACAAAAATGGCGCGTCAATCTAACAATCATGCATGGCAGGTAGATGATGGTGCAATCATTTGGGAGAATGTTCCAAACGGCGACCCGTCAGCCATTCAGGCCGAATTGCATGCGATGCATAAAAATGGGCGTGTGTACGTTCCAGAGAAGGGGGGGTGGCTGGTGGGGCGTATTTACACTCCAGAAATTAGCAATCGCATCAAAAAAGAACAATTCTCGTTGCCTGGGCATATGGATAGTGCACATTACGCTCTTTTTCCTAACGATGAACAGCAAGCATTTTTATCCGATCCAAGAAGATTTGTAACGACACATGGGTGTAGGCCAGATTTTTCTTTTACTTCAGTAAATTTGGATCCTTCGTATAACAATGTTCTCGTGAATGCCCCGCGTTGTCTTGCTGGTTTGGATATGATTGGGGCAAATATTCTGATTGGCTATCACAAGTCTGAATCTGAAGGTGGCCAACCAATTGTTCTGCAAAGTGCCGATCTGAAGGATAGTCAGATAGTTGTTGGACATGCCACCCTGAACTGTAACATGGCGGGTTTGGCGGCGGCAAAAATTTTTGGTGAATGCCCAGGATCGTATTTTAATAATGCCCATGTAACTGGCACAAAATTTACTGGTAATGTTCGGCCGCGCCAATGCGTAACAGTTGGGGATCGTCAATGGATTTGCAACGGGCAATTGGATTATAACGCTGCCCAGAACATTCTTAATGCATTACCCAAGAACGATCCTACACCACCAAATTTTCCTCCTACAGGATATAATGTAACGGGGTCATCCATGCGTGGTGCATTCCTTTTCAAAGATTATTGTAAGTTTGAACATCTGACGCCAGAAAATTGTCGGCAGTTTACTGGATTAGATCCTGAGGTGGAAGAATTGGTGTTTGCAAACCCCTATGAATTATCCCGCTAATCTACCTCTTTGCCTCTGCATCAATACCCCAATGGAATAGCAGTCGGGGTATACAGCCAGCTCGCCCAGCGGCGGGATTAGGTCTAAGGGTTCTGGGGTCATCACTTACTCTGGCAACAGGGCGTCCAGGCCACGTTGACCCAAAATGGCGAACAGGCAGAACCCGCCTTTGTCTTACCCCCGCCATGCCCCCTATCCGGCGCGGCCGCCCTTAATAATGCCGGTGCCTGGCACGGCCACCCGTCGTTCGGGTCCATCATAGTTGCTGTCATGGGCGCGGCGGCGATCGGGGCCAAAATAGTCTGGCGCGCGCACAAAGGGGCGGGGATGCTCAATCACCTCCACCAGGCGGGAATACAACGCCTTGGCGGTAATGGGCTTGGTCATCACCTCATTCGCGCCGGCATCACGGGCGGCCAACACCCGTTCCCGCTCAGTATAGCCACTAATCACAATGATCGGCACAAAGGGATCGGCACTATCCTCAGCATTACGCACCTGTTTGGTAAATTCGATGCCGTTCATCGGCTTCATCATGATATCGACCAGGATGACATCAATCGCAAATTCTTTCAGGCGGTTAAAGGCGGTTTCCGCATCCTCCGCCTCATAGATATTGGTAATGCCCCACGCCTGCAAAATCACCCGAATCAGGCTGCGCATGCTTTTGCTGTCATCCACCAGCAGAATATTCAGAACATTAAAGCGGTAACCGGACACGAATCAGCGAGGCCTTTGAAGGTTAAGGTTGGGGTTAGGGTGACCGCAATGTTAAGGGCTTTTGCCCGAAAACAACAGCCCACTTTGCAAGACTAACCCACAAAAATCAACCGAAAATCACCATGTTGCCATCACCCCACCCTGCGGGAACCAAATAGGGATGGTTTTTTGGCGGATTGGGCGCTATTTTGCCATTTTTATTGATGAACAATGGCCATCATAATCGTCAACAGCCCAAGCCCAAAGGCTTTTCCGTGAATTCAGCACAAGAATCGCATGCCATCCATGCCACCCCCCCCGCCGAAATTTCCCCCGAACCAGGTTTAACATCTGGCTTAGCCTCCGCGGCGGCATCCCGCCCGCTGGTTTGGGTGTTTGCCGACGATCGCCCCGGCAACACCAACCAATGCATCGGGGTGGCTGAGGCTTTGGGCTTTGGCTATGAGGCCAAGACCATTCGCCACGATCCCTTGCGGGTGCAAATTCCCAACCCGCTGATTGGTGCCAGCGTGATCGCCCTGCGCCCCGATTTGCGCGCGGATCTGTGTCCGCCATGGCCGGATATTGTGATTGCGGGCGGGCGGCGCAACGCCCCGATTGCCCGATGGGTTAAGCAACAATCGATTCGGGCGGGGCAGCGGCCAACCTTTCTGGTGCAACTGATGTGGCCAGGCTGGCCAGCGGGCGATTTCGACCTAATCTGCCTGCCCAGTCATGATCGGTTGCGCGCCCACCGCAACTTGCTGATTACCCAGGGGGCGCCGCATCGGTGTTGGCCAGAAACGGTCAGCGCGGCGGCGGCCGAATGGCGCGACCAGATTCCCAACCTGGATGCCCTGCCCCGCCCATGGATTGCCGTGTTGGTGGGGGGCAGCACCAAACGCCACCCCTTTGCCCAGCGTCATATGATGGAGCTGGCGCAATCCGCCGAAGCCCTGGCCACCCAAACCGGCGGCAGCCTGTTGGTCAGTACCAGCCGCCGCACCGACCCCATTCTGGTTGACACCCTGCAAGCCGCGTTGAGCCGCCCGCATTTCTTTTATCGCTGGACGGAGGGCAGCGCCAACCCCTATATCGCCATGTTGGGGCTGGCCGATCAGCTGGTGGTAACCGGCGATTCGCTGTCGATGTGCTCTGAGGCGGCGGCGCAGGGCAAACCGCTGTTTATTTTTGCCCCGCCTGGCATTGCGCCCGCCAAGCATTATGATTTTCACCGCCTGGTCTATGATGGCCATTATGGCTATCCGCTGAACAGCGATGGATTGGCGCAGGCGGCCGCAGCGCATGACCAGCCCGGCCGCATTCTGGACAACCCCGCTGTCACCATTGCCGCCACCATTAAGGAACGCTTGCATTTGACGGCGGCTGCGGCATCATCGGGCAGTTAAACAACCTTTGATGATATTGGGTAAGATAAAATGACACTGGCCATCCCATCTTTTGACAATCGCCTGTCTGGTGGCGCGCAAAACGCCCTGTTTAAGGCCTATGGTCACCCGCTGGTCACGGAACGGGTACCAGAATTGCTGAACCAGATTGCGGCGGCCGCCCGCCATGGACGGGTTGGGCTGTACGATCCCTATGGCCATGCCGCGCTGTTTGACCTGTATTACCCGCTGGCCA
>CAISOG010000237.1 GCA_903887035.1 uncultured Holosporaceae bacterium
ACGGCAATTAAAAACCCGCACGGATCCCAATTTTACTGTTTCAACAAAAACATCGATATCCATAAAAGACCCTTAAAAATTAGACAAAAGTCAAACCAATGAGATTCAAATATAAAGTGAATTTATTAAAATATTACTCAACTATTGCATACATTTGCATGGCACACAAAATAATCGATTATCTGTCCACCCACCCTCCTTCACTCTTGCCGCGGGGTGGCGATTGACTTATGGCTTAATACAGTAGCAATTTTTTTATGAAGGCGTTGCCATGCATCTTACCATCGTGACGGGCAGTCATCGTTTAGACTCAGAATCCCTTAAGGTTGGCCGCTATCTGGGTCAACGTTGGTCACAGCTGCACCCCGACAGCGACAACAGCCTAATTGACCTGGCGCAAACCCCCCTGCCCCTGTGGGATGGCCAACATCAGGATCTCACCAGCAACAGCGGTAAGGCCTGGGGCAACATGGTACCCATGCTAAAGGCCGCCGATGCCTTTGTCATTGTTGCGCCAGAATGGGGCGGCATGGCGCCCGCCGCGCTGAAGAATTTCTTTTTGTTTGCCAGCAGCGCCGAATTGGGTCACAAGCCCGCCCTGCTGGTATCGGTATCGGCGGGAATTAGCGGTGCCTATCCGATCGCGGAATTGCGCAGCAGCAGCTATAAAAACAACCATATTTGCTATATTCCTGAGCATCTTATCGTGCGCCAGGTGGGCGGCGTGCTGAACGGTACAGACGCCAGCAGCCCCGAGGATCAGGCGATTCGCAATCGCGCCGACTTCGCCATAAATATTCTGGCGGCCTATGCCAAGGCGTTGCAGCCCGTGCGCGCCAGTGGCGTTACCCAAAATAAGGCTTATCCCTTTGGCATGTAACGAAAGCTAGGGCATCATCGGCTTGGCTGAAGCTAAATTAACAAGCGGGTCATCAACACGGGTAACCAATCTGGCCAAAGCAGCATGACCAAAAAGCCAACAATCAAGCCTGGGCCAAAGGGCATGGCCATCCTGAAATGAAATTGCCGACTGATTAGGGCGATTACCGCCATCATGATCAGCGAACTTAGCGATCCAACCAACACCATGCCTGTCAGCTTGGCTGGCCCCAACCAGGCACCACAGGCGGCAAACAGTTTGACATCGCCAAAGCCAAAGCCTTCCTCTCCACGCAGCCGCCAAATCAATTCGTAAAAGCCCCAGGCGGTCGCCAAGGCCAGCAATGACCCCTGCCAGGCCTGATGCCAGCTGCATCCTGGTAGGGGGGCGGTTAGGGCAACCACCATGCCAATCAGCCAGATCAGGGCGTTGATAAGGTCGGGCAGGATCAGTTCACGCCAGTCCCACACCAGATGCGCCATCAGGCAGCCCGACAACAGAATAATGGCCAATGCCTGACCACCGCCCAACAATTCCATCAGTCTGCTCCCCCGCCAAAAATATTGCGGCACGCCCTATCCATGATTACCCATTGCCCCCCGATCCGCGTGAGGCGGCCGCCTGCGCCATAGCGGAGCTTTCTGCCCCGCCCATGCTGATAGAATTGGCCTGGCTTCCCCCCGGGGTGCCACCCGCGGCAGCCACCTTACGCTTTTTAACGGCATCCTCAGCCTCCTTACGCGCCTGTGCCAACATGCTTTCGATGTCGTTGATCGAGGTTTTTAGCAGCGCATCTTCGGGGGTTGTGGGTTTCAGGAACAGATTTTTCAACTGGTACCAACGGCGATCCAGGGTGCGATCCAAATAGGCGGATACCGGTTTTCTAAGGCGAAATACCAGAGCCAGCCCCGTGGTTATCCAAACAAAAGCCGCCGCGGACAACACAAACACCAAAAACCACGGAATCACCACCCCCGCGTTATAATAACGCGGTAACGCCGCCCAATGGCTGGCATAATTGGCCTGAAACAACCAAAACACTTTGCCCGTTGTATCGACAAAGGGAACAGGGTTCAGGCTTAGGAAAAACACCACGAACCCCACCACCACCAACGTCCATCCGCCTAACAAAATCGCACTGCTGACTGCCCAGCTTATCGGTTTGGCAATCAACCGTACAAGACTTTGCAGGGCGACTGCATTCTTAAACTTTTTGAAATAGTCGGTCTTTTCCACCACAATCGGGGCGGGCTTACCCTGCTCAAGAAATCTTTTAAGCGCTTTAAGGGCGGGGGTTTCGGCCAATTCGGTTGAGGCCAGCACCTTTTCCACCGCCTCAGCCGACCCAAGGCCTTCTTCATTCAGGATAAAAGGTTCCGCGCTTTGACTAGAAGGACTGCTGACGCGCGCGCCGCCAGGATTGCCAGCCGCACTGGATGATGAACGGGATCCAGGACTGTCGAGCGGTGATGGGCTGGGCTTTCCCGCTGCAGATTCAGGCGTTTCGCCTGCAACAGCCGTCGGCGGCGGCGGAATGTTAAAGACCGGGCTGCGTCGCCCCGTGCGATTGGGGTTAAAGCCAACGCCCTCTTCTAATGCGGGGGCTGGGGGGGTGGATGAGCGGGCACTGGTGGTGGTAGCGGTGGCGGGGGCGCCTGCCTGGCTTGCGGATCTGCCGTCGGCAGAGCTGTCTTTAGAGGCGGCCGTACCGGTGGGCATGGCCAGCGATGGCTCATGCCGATTCTCATCCTCATCAGGGCTTGGCACACCGGTCACAGGATTAAGATTCAGGGTGTCGGGACGTTCCTTTTTGGCGGCTTCCCGGGCTTTGCGCAAAGCCTCCTGCCGTTGGCGCAACCATTCCTGAAAGTCTGGCACTTTTTCGGCGGGCGGCACCTCAACCTTGGCCTCAGATTTTTTATCTGGATTTGTGGACGGTTCGGCGGACGGAATCTTAACAGTTGGAGGAGTGCTTGCGGGGGCAGGCGGCGTTTCTTTCGCCGACGGATGATCGGACAACTGCACGCTCAGCACGGGGGCAGTGGCGACAGAGGATGGCACAAAGCCGGTAGCGCGGGCGGGCGGCTCAGGTTTTTTGGGCAGATCGGCAGGGCGCGACAGGTCGGGAATGATAGCGGGGGGGGCGGGTAAGTCGTCTGGCGCGGTGATTGCCGCCGCACTGGCCACCGCTGCCTCCGGTTTTGCCGACGCTGCCTCAGCCGCTGATACGAGAGTAGGGGTGGGGGTGGGGGTAGCCGATTCGACGGTTGGGGATGGTGCCAACCCTGCCTGGCCGCCTGCCCCATCGGTGCCTTCGGCCTGCAACAACGGGGGGGGCTCAAAACTGACAGCCGCCCGCCTTCTGGGTCGAAAGGCCGTCACGGGGGCATCGTTGTTCGCCAGCTTTTCCGCAGCGGGTGGTTGCTGTTCGCCGTTGTCGGGCGTGGCCGTTGCAGATTCTAAGGATGGTTTGTCGGAAATATCACTCATGGCTTGATTGTATCAATTCTTTGGTCAAAAAACCATCAATAGTTCGTTTGGCACTTTTGGAACTTATAGAACGTTCATTAAGCTTTTAATCATCAGCACCCTTAGGAATCGCGGCCTAATCATGGCGAATTTCATAAAAACTGCCCTGCCAGATTTCGGCCTTATCAGCATCCGTTGCATCCGTCTGGCCTTCTGACTGCCCAGAAGCGGTTGGGGAGGCTGACG
>CAISOG010000238.1 GCA_903887035.1 uncultured Holosporaceae bacterium
GATTACGTTCAGCAATTCTAGCACCTCTGCCATTACCATCACCAATTTTACCGACAGCCCTATTGATGGCATTTTGGGCGGCGTTGCAGGCCTTAGCGTTTCGGGAACGCCAACCATGACCTGTTCTGCTGGCGGCACCGTGGGCAGTTTCGTCGTCACTGGCAGTAATGAGGGGGTCACGCAAACAGCCAACACTGTTATTGCCGCTGGCGGCTCTTGTACCCTGACCGTGCCCTATACGGGAACGGTTCAGGCGACCAACACCCCCTATTCCTATACCAACAGCATCGCTGAGGGAGCGGTTGTTACCTCTGATCCCTCGATTATTAGCCAATCGGTATCGGCCTCTGTACTGGTTTTGGACACGCTGAATATCAGCAAATCGGTATCACCCGCCAACCCTGCCCCCGGCAATCCGGTGCGTTATGATGTGACGGTACAAAACTGGTCAACATCAGTTTTAACCGATCTGGTAATCACCGATAATTTGACCAATGGTCAAACATTTTTGACGGGAACCATCGGCGGCATCAACTATACCCCCACCATTGCTGGTACAGGTTGTGGGGCTGTCAGCACAACATCGGCACTTGGCAGTTCAAACGTCGCGCTTGCCGTAAGCTCTTTTCCTGCCCGCACCACCATTTTTTCACCAGGGCAATGTACCATCAGTTTTTGGGCGATGACATCAGCCTCAGCGGCCAACAATTCACTAGCCAGCAATTCTTTGCCCGCTGGATCAGTTTGTTACAATTCGGGCACGATTTGTAATGGCGCCGCCTCCAATAACACAACCGCCACCATCAATGCCAATACGCTAAGCGCTAGCAAAAGCTTTACCCCCACGGGTCCAATCTCTGAAGGCGCTGTTACGCGCATGCAGATTCGTCTGTCAAACCTATCAGCTAACCCCTTAACCGATACCGCCATCAGCGATACCCTGCCCACCAATGGCCTGGGTGGCCAACTTAGGGTTGCGACTGTCCCCAATGCGGCCACCACCTGTGCTGGCACGCCAACGATAACGGCCGTTGCCAACTCAACCTCAGTAACCATGAATAGCGCGATTGTGCCCGCCCGTGCGGGCAATGGTACCGGCCAGGCGGGCGAATGCTTTTTGCAAGTTGATGTGACGGGCCCTGCCGGCATTTACAACAATACAGCCGCTGTCAGCGCCTCGGAAACTTTGGCCAATGGAACACCGCGTGTCATAACCCCCGTGTCTGCCAGCGCATCTCTGACCATCAATTCATCGCTGGCCGCCACCAAATCGTTCAGCCCCTCTGCGGTTAGTTCGGGCGGCACATCCACCGTGCGTATTCGTCTGAACAACAATGGTGCCGTTGCCCTCAATAATGTTTCTTTTGTTGACCCCTTGCCAGCGGGCATGACGCTGGCCAACCCCGTCAATCCTTACACAACTTGTGCGGGAAGCACGGCATTCTCTGCCCCAACGGGCGCCAGCAGCATCAATTTTACTGGAGCGGATATTTCTGGTAACGGATCATGCGATGTGCTGTTTAATGTGGTTGCCACTGGCGCCGCCAATTGGGTAAACACCATACCCATCGGCAATATCACCGCCAACGGCAACATCAGCAATCAATCGGCCGTTTCAGGAACCCTGAACTACACACCACCAACAGGTGTAACCGTTGCCAAGGCCACAAACCCCAGCACGCTTACCTTCCCAGGGCAGGTCAGTCGCCTAACAATCACGCTAACCAACGGCAACACTGCGGTTACGGATTTAGCCCTTACCGATTATTTCACCATAGATGGAACAGCGGGCGCTGCCTTAAACGGCCTACGGTTGGCACCAACCCCCGCAGCCTCAACGACCTGTACTAACGGAACAGTTACAGCGGCATCAAACGGCACCTCCGTTGCCATTAGTGGCGCCAGTATCGCCGCTAATGGCAGCTGCACCTTCTCCGTCAACATAACGTCAACCGCAATTGGTGGCGCAACCAATTTTATTCCCATTGGCGCTGTCACCACCAGTCAGGGACTGACCAACGCTGGCCAGGCCGCTACCAGTTTAACGACGCAGACCAACATCGGGGTTACCAAGCAATTTACGCCCAATGTGATCAAACCGAACGATCGATCACGCCTGCGCATCACCTTTTTGAACCCAACAACACAGCCTACCAGCAATATTTCATTGATTGATACCATGCCCAGCGGTGTCACGATCGCCAGTGGCCCAAACCCATTCAGCACTTGTGCAGGTGCTGTTGTAACCACCCCCACCAGCAATCAGGTGCAAGTTACAGGCGGCAATCTGGCAGCGGCTTCGGGCGGGGTTGCGGCGTCCTGCTATGCAGAGATTGATGTGGTTGCCGCGAGCGAAGGGATTTATGTCAATACCATTCCTATTGGCGCGGTCACAGCAACGGTTGGCGGTGTTTTAGCCTCTAACGCGCAAGAAGCCAGCGATACCCTGCGTGCCAAGTCATCCGTTGTTATTCACAAAGCCATTGATTCACGCACCCTTGATACAGGTAACCCAGCGGGCTTTACCACGGGCACAGCGACCCGCGGTGCTGGATTGCCAGCCACCCTGACCCTTTCCATCCAAAACCCCAACAACACCAGCCTTACCGAAGTTAACCTGACCGATAGCCTGCCCGCCAATTTGGTGGTAGCGCAAACACCCAATGCTGGTACAACCTGTAGCGGCGGTGCCGTTAATGCCCCCGCATCGGCCAACAGCATTAAATTGACTGGGGCAACCCTTGCCGCCAACAGCACCTGTACCGTCACGGTCGATGTGTTGAGCAATGTTTCAGGCACTTACACCAACACGATAGCCGCCAATGCCTTAAGCAGCTTTGAGGGCATTACCAATGAGGAGGGTACCAGCGCACAACTAATTGTTTCTAACCCGCCAACCATTACCAAACAATTTTCGCCCGCGGTGATGGCCGCCAATGGAACCTCTACGCTTACGATCTTCCTAGGCAATGACAACGGCACGGCGGCGACGCTGACGGCCGCCCTGGTCGATATGCTACCCACCGCGCCAGGGGCGGTGGTGGTGGCCAGCACCCCCAATGTGCAGAAAACTTGCCCAGGCACGGTGACGGCAACGGCTGGTTCGGGCACCATTACCTATGCCAACGGCTCTGTCATTCCCGCCAATGGTTGCAGCATCAGTGTGGATGTCACCGCCTCGGTGGCGGGGGTGCATACCAACACCATTCCCGCGGGCGGCCTGCAAACCAATCTTGGCAACAATCAGCAAGCGGTTAATGCCACCCTGACCGTCAGCACCCAAGGCTTTATTTCGGGCAAAGTGTTTCGGGATAATAACTTGACCCCCAACGGCATCTTTGACAGTGGGGTGGATTCCGTTTTGGCGGGCATCAGCATCCAATTGCGCAGCGGATCCAGTTGTGGCGGCACCGTGTTGGATGCTCAAACGACTGATAGTTCAGGCAATTACCTGTTTGCCTCACTAGCGGCGGGCACCTATTCCGTGTGTCAAACTGCCCAGCCAACTGGCACCCTGAACAGCCTTACCACGGCGGGCAGCATTGTTTCCTCTGGGGGCAGCACCGGCACGGCAGGGGTGGGCAGCAACCCCACCACGACCACCAGTCAAATTGTTGGCATCGTCCTGAATGGTGACGGCGGCGGCGGCGCGGTCAGCGGTTCGGTCAACAACAATTTCAGTGAATTGGCGGTTTCGACCATTTCTGGAAAAGTCTTTCTGGACTATAACAACAACGGGCTTTTCAACGGATCCGATACTGGCATTGGTTCGGTAACCATCGAATTGTTAGACAGCGTGGGCACCCTGCTTAGCACGCAACTTACCGATTCATCAGGCAATTATAGCTTCACGGGGCTGGCGCCAGGCACCTATAGCTTGCGCCAACCGAATCAGCCCGCCAACACCTCCAACGGGATTACCACGGCGGGATCGGTGGCCAATGGGGGCACCCCTGGCGTCGCAACCGCCACCACCACCCTGCCTAGTCGCATTCAAAACATCATCTTGGCTCCCAACACCACGACGTCTGGCAACAATTTTGCGGAAATCCCCAATGACCGCAGCATTACGGGATCGGTCTTTTTGGATTTCAACAACGATGGACTGCAAAATGATAACGATTATGGCTTGGGTAGCATCAGCCTGACCCTGACCGGCACGGATGCTGGCGGCAATGCCATCACGCCCATCATCATCCAAACCGCCGCTAACGGCACCTTCACCTTTGGCAATTTGCCTGAGGGCACCTATACGATTACCCAACCAAGCCAGCCTAACGCGACCACCAACGGCCTAACGACCGCTGGCAGCACGGGCGGCACCGCCAGCAACCCCACCGCGACCAGCAGCACCATTGTCGGCATCAACTTGACGGGCAGCAACAAAATTTCAGCGGCCAACAGTTTTGCCGAGGTGCCCGCATCCGCGCCCGATCTGGCCGTCAGCAAAACCCATGCCCCCGCCAGTTTTGGTGAGGGATCGTCAACCGGCATCTTCACCATTACCCCACGCAACATTGGATCAACACCCACATCAGGGGTTGTGACCATAGGGGATACCCTGCCCAGCGGCATGACGATTGCCGCGCCCGCAACAGGGGCGGGGTGGAGCTGTGCGGGCAATGTTGGCGCCCAAACCGTGACCTGTACCACCAGCGCCGTCATCGCCGCCAACAGTTCGGGCAGTCCCATCAGCCTGCGTGTTGCGGTTGCCAATGGGACATCGGGGCAATTGTTAACCAACACGGCCAGCATTTCAGGGGGATCAGAGCCTGCCGCCCTGACCGGCAACAACACCGCCACCGATACGGTTGCCATTTCCACCTCAGCCCAGGTCAGTGGCAAGGTTTGGCGCGACCTGAACCACAATCGCGTGTTGGATGCTGGGGAACCGCGCTTGCCCGGATGGACGGCCGAACTGTTGCTGAATGGCACGACGGTCAAAACCGCCACAACCGATACCAATGGGGTTTACAGTTTTGCGGGCGTTTCCCCATCCAGCGGCTATCAGATTCGTTTTCGCGAGCCCACCACCAACATTGTCTTTGGTAGCGCTGTACCGAATGAGCAGGGCATCACGCCCACCAGTGGCACACGGGATACGGGCAACGCGACGACCAACAGCGGCACAAATGTTGGCAATCCCGCCGGCGCCACCTTAAACGGTAATGGCACGCTGAACGATTTATCGCTGATTGCGGGTGATAACATCATTGAACAAAGCCTGCCCATCGACCCCGCAGGGGTGGTCTATGACGCGGTTACGCGGGCACCCGTTGCGGGGGCGGTGGTTACCATCACGGGACCAGGCGGCTTTAACCCTGCAACCCATTTGGTCAGCGGCAATGCCAACATCACAACGGGCGCCGATGGTTTTTATCAATTTCTGTTAACGCCAACCGCCCCGGCAGGCACCTATACCCTGGCCATCAGCAGTTACCCTGGTGGCTACAAACCATTGCCCTCAACATTGATTCCGGCATGCTCAAACACTGTTACGGTAAACACCACCCCCAACCCCGCCTTGGTGCAATCCAGCAGCAGTCCACCCCCGACGTCAGCATCCCTGCATAACCCCGCTACCTGCCCCACCACAACCTCAGGATTGAATGCATCGAATCAGGCCACCACCCAGTATTTCTTGCAATTCTCGATTAACCCACTGGCCGCCGCCAATGTGGTCAACAACCATATTGCCCTTGATCCGATTGCAACCGGCGACATTGTGGTTACCAAAACCAGCCCGCTGGTTAACGTCCATGTCGGACAGCTGGTGCCCTATACCATTAAGGTTCAAAACACCACCGCCACCGCCTATAGCAACATTGATATTCGCGACACCATGCCGCCAGGCTTTAAATACAAAACCGGATCGGCGACGGTTGAGGGGCTGCCCCTGGAGCCCACCGTAACCAACCGCACCCTAACCTGGTCTGGCCAAACCCTGGCCGCCAACGCAACCCGCACCTTTAAACTGCTGTTAGCCGTTGGAACGGGCGTTCAGCCAGGGGACTATGTCAACAGTGCCCAGGCGTTTAGCGGGGTTGGCGGCACCGCCCTATCCAACCTGGCCAATGCCACCGTCCGCATCATTCCTGACCCGCTGTTTGACTGTTCAGAAATTATCGGAAAAGTCTTTGATGACAAAAATACCAATGCCTATCAGGACGATGGGGAGCCTGGCATTGCCAATGTTCGCCTGGCAACCGTTAATGGCCAGCTGATTACAACCGATGAGCATGGCCGCTATCATATTGCCTGCGCGGCGATTCCCGATGCCGATCGTGGCAGCAATTTTGTGCTAAAGCTGGATGAACGAACCTTGCCAACGGGCTATCGCGTGTCAACCGAAAATCCAGGCGATGTTCGGTTGACACGCGGTAAAATGGCCAAGCTGAATTTCGGCGCATCGATCCACCGCGTGGTGCGCGTCGATATGCGTGCCAGCGCCTTTGAGGCTGGATCCACCAAGCTGACGCCCCAATGGCAATCCCAGCTGAACGCCTTGCCAGAGCAGTTGAAACAACAGCCGTCGGTTGTTCGCCTAAGCTATGTTCGTGCCCGTAACGAGGATGATGGGTTGGCGCGGGAGCGGTTGAGCGCCACCACCGCGCAGTTGCGCAAACTTTGGCAGGAGAAAAATTGTTGCTATGCCCTGATGATTGAAGAGGAATTGGTGAATGAATCGCAGGACAAAAAAGAGCCAGCGCAGAAAGGACCCAAGCCATAAAACTGCGCCACACCCTATCTTTTCTGCTGATTGGCGCCATCCTGTCCACCCAGGCTTGGGCGGATAGCCCACGGCAATGCGATGGCCAATCTTTCTGTGCGCAGCCAGAATCGCCAGGACAGCTGGGTTTCACCTCAGGCGTTGAGGTGCGCACCGATGGCAATACCCCGCCCAGCACGGAATATCGCGTCATCGCCGATGAAACGCTGGTGCTATTGCCGCGTTATGAACCCGAAAAGGCAAGCCTGTTAGAGCGAATTGCGCCCTTTGATTCGGGCTGGCACTTTTTGACCAAAAAGGATCGACAAAATTTAACCGACCTAGCCAAACGACTCAGCAAAAAACCCGTTTCCCGTATCGAAATTACCGGCTTCGCGGATGAACAGAATTTGACATCCATCAGCACCCAGCGCTATGCGGACAACCAAAAATTGTCAGAGGCGCGCGCCAAGGAAACAGAGGCCTTTCTGCGCTCGCAACCTGGGATGCAGGATGTGCCCATCACCACCAAAGGCCAGGGCAATACGCAATCCGTTACCAAATGTGACGCCACCCACAACCATTCCTCGGCGCAAACCAACAAGACTTATCAAGATTGCCTGGCGCCGGATCGCCGCGTGGAAATAGCCCTATGGTACCAACCCACCGCCCCCAAAGGGTGCCAGGGCAAAAATGCCGTGGATAGCGCCGAACCGTTTCGCGTATCGATTGATGGCGCTCCGATGGATCCGCGCGATGGTTCCAACAGCGCCGATCAAACCCGCTGCACCGATGTTGCCCTGGAACGTCAAGATATTCAGGTGAAGTTTGATGGCTTAGAAATAACCCCAACCCTGAACGTCACGGCCTATCCCGATGGGGCGGCGCGCGGCGAAACGGTGACCTTTTCCCCCTACAGCAACTACCGCGCCTTTATTGAAAAGGCTGAGCTGCGGATTTTTGCTAAGGGGGTATCCACCCAAACCGAACCACTGGCCATTGTACCGATGGAAGCCAGTGCGGACAAATCCATCGCATGGAAAATTCCCCCTGGGGGGCAGGAAGATGGGTTGCAATACCTGCTGCGCGTGTATGACAAAAATGGCCGCTTTGATGAAACCAAGCCAAAACTGTTGCGCCTGCTTGGGGATCGCCCGCCGCTAACAGAGCCACAAAGCCAAAAGCGTGAAGAGCTGATTGGCTATGGCGAAAATCACCTGGGCATTCACAATATCGATGTCACGGGCGGTTCGGTCACCATCAGCGGCACCAACATGAAACCGGGTGGCAAGGTGATGGCGATGAACAGCGATGTCCCCGTCGATCAGGAGGGGAAATTTGCCTATCGCCAGATTCTGCCCGCGGGCGATCACAAAATCGCGGTGACAACGGTTGATGGCAATGGCCAACAGGAGGAGTTTCATCGCCCCATCACTGTTCCATCCAACGATTGGTTTTATGTCGGCATGGGCGATCTGACCCTTGGCCAGAACAACGTCAGTGGCCCCGCCGATCTGGTAACGGGTCAAAGCAGTGATCGCAATAAGGGGAGTTTCTACGCCGATTCGCGTGCCGCCTTTTATGCCAAAGGCAAAGTTCAGGATGGATGGCAGCTGACCAGCAGCGCCGATACCCAGGAACAGCCTGTCAAAGACCTGTTCAGCAATTTTGCCGATAAAAACCCGCGCTATTTGCTGCGTCGGATTGATCCCAATGCCTATTATCCCGTCTATGGCGATGATTCGACCACTTTAGAGGATGCGCCAACCCAGGGTAAGTTTTACGTGCGGATGGAAAAAGACGACACCAAGGTCATGTGGGGGAATTTCCAAACCCAAATAACTGGCACCGACCTGATTGACTACCACCGTACCCTTTATGGTGCCAACGCCGAGCATAAAAGCCAGGAGGTCACCAAATTTGGCGAACGTCGCACCGAAATCAACGGCTTTGCCGCCGATCCAGGCACGCTATCTTCCTTAGAAGAATTTCGCGGCACGGGCGGATCGCTGTATTACCTGCGCTCACAAGATGTCACCATTGGGTCAGAGCGGGTACGAATCGAAGTGCGCGATCGTGACTCTGGCATTGTCCTGTCCAGCAAAGAATTGGTTTATGGCCAGGACTATGAAATCAATTACTTGCAGGGTCGCCTTATCTTGCGAGAGCCTCTATCCTCTACCGTGGATGGATCCGGGGTTGTTTCTTCAGGATCCCTCAGTGGGAATCCCGCCTTTTTGGTTGCGGGCTATGAATACACCCCCGGCGTTACAAAGATTGATAGCTTTGTAACTGGTGGCCGCGTCAGCCAATGGCTCAACGATTATCTGCGCCTGGGCGCTACCAGCTATAACCAGGATCATAGCGATGAAAAACAGGATCTTAAGGGGGCGGATGTCATTGCCCGCTATAGCCCAGAAACCTATCTAAAGCTGGAATCGGCCAAGTCAGAGGGGTCGGGAGGCGGCGCCCTCAACTCGCAAAATGGTGGTTTTATCTTCAACACCATCCCGCAAACCCGCCGATCCGATGTCAACGCCAACGCCTATCGCGCGGAGACAGCGTTAAATCTAAAAGACGTCGATGACAGCATGGCTGGTAAGCTTACCAGCTATTTTTTGAATCGCGGCGATGGCTTTTCCTCACCCGGCCAGCTGACCAACGAACAAACCACCCAATCGGGGGTTGCCGCCGATTTACCCCTGGGCGAACGCCTGAATTTCAACCTGAAGGGGGATCAGAAACGCGGGCGCACGACGGGCGGGGTGACATCGGGAGAGGCCGCCGCCAATTACCGCTTAACCCCCGAAAACACCGTAACCTTGGCCATGCGGTCGGATGATCGCGAAAAAGCGTTAAGCGGCGGCAACAGCGATATTCTGAATGATGTGGGCAGCCGCACCGATGCCGCGCTAAAGCTGTTGCATGCCCCACTGACCGAAACAGGGCGCAAAGACACCTATGAAGTTTATGCCCTGGGGCAGGGTACGGTGCAGCATGATGTGGGGCGTCGCCGCAATGATCGGGGCGGCGCAGGCGGCAAAGTTGACGTGACCGACGACCTTTCCCTGTTGGGTGAGGCAACCGACGGCACGGGCGGCGTGGGGGGCAAGGCGGGGGCGGAGTATCGGCATTCGGATCGCACCACCGTCTATTCCAATTATGTGATGGATACCGATCGAACCGATTTGGGCTATCGCGGGCGCAGCAGCAGCTTTATCACCGGCACCAAAACCCGCTACTCCGACAGCATGTCGGCCTTTTCAGAGGATCGCTTTCAAAATTTTGATAACGGCCCATCGGGGCTGATTCATTCCTATGGTCTGGATATGGCAGCCAGCGACAGTTGGAATATGGGGCGCGCGCCGAACGGGGCACGATATCGGATCCAACCGCGGGGGATACGGATCGCAACGCGATTTCGTTGAACGCTGGCTATCGGCATGAAAAAAACCGCTACACCGGCGCGGTGGAGCTGCGCGATGATGATAACAACCTGTCTGGCCAGCGCACCTCATGGCTGTTTAAGAACAATTTGGGCTATCAAACCAACGATGATTGGCGTTTGCTGACTGGATTGGATTATGCCACCAGTGATGGCAGCGCCAGCAGTCTGGCGGACGCCAATTACACCGAATTTATGATGGGATACGGCTATCGCCCGGTTTTGAACGATCGCCTGAACATGCTGTTTAAATACAGCTATCTGGCCGACCACCCCGGCAATGGGCAATTGAATGGCAACCGTTTGCCCTCAGCCAGCGATTATGAACAACGCAGCCATGTGTTGGCGGTGGACGGCATCTACGATATTACAGAAAAATTCGCCCTGGGTGGAAAATACGGCTATCGCTTTGGCGACATACGGGACAACACCGTGGCCAATGCCAATTGGTTCGGCAGTCAGGCATGGTTAGGGATTATTCGCGGCGATTACCAAATCGTCAAAGAGTGGGATATTACCGCAGAGTATCGCTATCTAGATGCCAAAGAGGCGGGCGACAGCAAATCGGGCTTTTTGGTTGGCGTTTATCGCCACCTCAACAACAATGTTAAAGTCGGGGCGGGCTATAACTTTACCAATTTCTCCGATGACCTAACCGACCTCAGCTATCGCAGCCAGGGGCCATTCGTGAATATCATTAGCAAGTTTTGAGATTGACAAACCCAAAGATTAGAAATTACTCTCTACTTGTTCATGCGCTACAGCGTCTGAGCCGTGGGATTTGAGGGGCAGCTTGCACCACGCAAAACATGCTAAAGCGCTGCAGCCAGAGGTTTTCCTTGCGCTGTGGGTCCCCGTAACGTTTGGGCGCACAGGTGGCAGGGAGTTTTTCCTTCGCATGTTGGCGTGTGCGTCCTGCAAAATAGCGGGATTATTTTTTGTGGATACAACTAAAAGACTGATGATTCAGGAAGTAGGTGCGATTTTTTTAAAGCA
>CAISOG010000239.1 GCA_903887035.1 uncultured Holosporaceae bacterium
ACCTTAGCCGCCGTTTGGCCAGCCGCCAGGATGAATTGATGGCGTTGCGCGGCCAACCGCTGTCGGCGATTGTCACCTTTCAACTCAGCGATACCCCCCGCGGCATGCGCGCCTATCTATCCTTTGAGGATGTGATGTTGGACACCCAAAACGGTTTGTAATATGCTGACCACAATCGCTTTTTTTTAGGAGGTCACGCCATGAAACGCACGATTAAAGACCAGCCCACCACCAATGATTTGCCGAACCTTATTAAGGTCGCTGAGCAGGGTGATGCTGAGGCGCAATACCAGCTTGCTAGGATGTATAATAAAGGAGAAGGGGTAACGCGGGATTATGGTCAGGCGGTGGCCTGGTGCCGCAAGGCCGCTGAACAGGGGCATGAAGAGGCGCAATACAATCTTGCTGAGATGTATCGTGAAGGAAAGGGGGTAACGCGGGATTACGAAGCCGCCTATGGCTGGTATGCTCGATCGGCCGCGCACGCGCAAGGGAATGTGGTGGCCACTTTATCCCTTGACGAGCTGGAAAAAAAGCTAACCCCCGAACAAATTGCACGGGTGCAAAAGATGTTGTCGGAGCAGGCTAAAGACGCGCCCAAAACTCCCTAGCAAAAACTATAGAATAATGAGAATGCATGCGCCGTCTGTTACCCCTGATGTTGGCCATCGGCCTGTTGATGGCGCCGCCATCGTCATGGGCGCGGCAATACACGCAAACGGCCTTTGCCCCATCGCCCAAAACGACCGCCCTGATCACCCGCAACATTGGTCAGGCCGAAAAAACCATCCGCATTGCCGCCTATTCCTTTACCTCGCAACCGATTGCCGATGCCCTAATCAAAGCCCATCAAAAGGGGGTGGATGTTAAGGCGGTGGTTGATAAGACTCAGGCCAATCCGCGTACACATTCCATCGTGTCACGATTGGTTCATGCGGGAATCCTGGTCAGGGTGGATAGGAAACATTCGATCATGCACAACAAATACATCGTGATCGATAACCGCACCATCCAAACGGGCAGCTTTAACTATACCGCCAACGCCGAAAAGCGTAATGCCGAAAACGTCATGGTGATTCGAAACAACCCCGCCTTGGCCGAAAAATACCTGAAAAACTGGCAAAAGTTGTGGGATGAATCCGAAAACTATATTGCCAATGATAACGCGCCCAACCTCAGATAAGCCCGCCCCTTTTGCCCGCCGCCAGGATGAATTGATGGCGTTGCGTGGTTAATCGCTGATGCCAGATTAAACCTATTGCGTAGATGAACTTAAATAACTGTTCTGCAATATCTCTCGTTCAAAAATTGCCGCACTCTGCCTGATGATATTTGGAACATCCCGGCTTTGCCTCAACACATCGACAATATGCACGCCATCCCGCAATGGCAAAAAAATGACAAAATGTTCCCTGATGGGATGGATGCCAAGACCACTATCCCCCGTTAACTCTTTGCGTGCTGGCAAGCTGGCATAGTGATCAGCTATATATTGAAAGGCTTTGTCTAAGTCCTCAAAATATTTCTTGGTAATAGCTTGCCCAAATCGGGCGATTGACCATCGCTTGTGCTCACGCAAATGAGAGACGGCAATCGAGGACAAAAAGTAACGCCGAGGCAAAACGACTATTCCTCGTTAAAAATATCCATGGCGGTGATTTTAATCGACTGCCCCTGCCCGATTTCCCGCAACCCCTGCACAATTCCATCAGTGATTCGTTGTGCACGATCCCGTCTGATAAGATCGCGTACATACTCGCTGGGGGTGGCATAGACATCATCATCGCTGGCGCGCTCATCCACATAGCGGCGCAGCTCAGCAGTTAATTGAATGTTTAGACTGTTGGCCATGATAAAAACCCTTGTCGGAAATGACACCTAATGCTCAACCATACCACATAATGCCAATAAATGGCAATATACGTCAGAAACCAGTTTGAATTTGATACGCCATCGATGCTGGCCGCCTCACCAGCCGCCAATCATGCAATCATCGAAGAACGCTAAGGTTGCAGCAGCAGGGTGCGGAGGGCGTTGGTGCCGGCCTGGTCAAACGACCCCTCCTGCACGATGGCGCGGCCGGTTGCGCCCGAACCGTAATAGGCGGTGTTCCAATCTTCTTTAGCCTGAATGGTAACACCGCTCAGCGCGCCGCCGCCAAACAGGCCACGGTTGCGGCTGTAGACATACACATCGGGCTTAAACCCGCCCGCAAAGGCGGTGCCCCGCCCGCCGCCAACGGGGCCAAAGGCGACGTTCATATCGGCGCCGAACTTAAAATTGTTCGATAAAATCGCGTCTAAGGCGTTGTCGTTCATGATGATGAAAATCACCTGGCTGGATTCCAGCCCCAGTTGCAACCCGACACTGCCCCCCGCCAGGGTGTAAACCGCAGGCGGACTCCAGGTGCCCGCGGTGGTTTTGGCCAACAGCACGCCGCGCCCCCCCTCAGCCCCCAAAATCAGGCCGCCACGAAAATGACTGGGCACGATCAACACCGCCTTTGCCTCCCGCAGAACCGAACTGCTGTTGCCTAGGCGATTTTCCTTAAGGATGGTGTTGGCGGTGCTGGCGGCACGATCCACCAGCTCCTGCACCTCAAAAGCGCGGCTGGCGGGGGTATCGGCGGCGCAGCCAATCAGGCCAAGAAAACTTAGGGCGATTAGGCTTAACAGCGAGGGGAAGTGCCGTTGCCGCATCGCCTACCGCACGATGACCACGGTTAAAATAATGGCCAGCTCCGCCACCATTTGCACCGCGCCCAACACCCCCTCACGGAAACTGTCGCCATGGGTTTTCAGCAACCAAAGGGCGGTGACGGCTGATACGCCAATCCCAACAAACAGCGCGCTTAGCCCCGCGGTGACCCCACCACACAGCAACAGCACCACCACCCCAATCGTTAAGGCCTGGATGCTGACCGCACGGCTGGGCACATCCCAATCGCGGTTATTCTTGGCGGAAAATTCGGCCAAGATCATCGGCATAATGGCACGCGCCCCCGTGGTCGCGCTGATCCAGGCGGCGGCGGCATGTTCGGGGGTAATCGCCACCCCCAGCGCTGCCACCCGCACGCCAACGGTTAAAATTAGCACCAACACGCCCGCCGCGCTTAACGGTTGCGATAAATCGCGAGCGTAATCAATTTTGGAACCGGCAGGTTGCAAAAAATTGGCCAAATGCATTTCCGCCGCGCCGCGGGTAAACAGCACCACCAACGCCAGAATCAGCCAGGCAATCAAGCCAGGCGGCATGTTGATCATGCCCGCAATCGCCAGCAGTAGGGCGCCGCCCAGACCGATGCTAAGGCCGACCAGCGGATAGGCACGCAGGCTGCGTCCCGCCTCCACCGCCTCATCCGCTCCTTCGGTTGCGCCAAAAGGGGGCGTCCAGATGGTTTGCTCAACAAAGGCACGGCGAATATCGACCAGCCATTCATCGGCTGCACGCAGCAGATTAAAATTGTTTGCGCTGTCGGTCATCGGTTGTTTTCCTGCGGATCGGGGTAACCGGATAACGCCTCGCCAGCCAAATGAATGTTGCCACCCATGCCAACCAACTTATCGTTTGGCAGATTCTATCCTAGAATTTATAACGATTCTAGCCCCCTGTTGTTCCCATCCATTGCATCCATGATTGTTGGCCGAAATCCGTGACCGCTAAGCCCCCCCTGCCACCCTATTTGCGGATGCCGACTAAGCCTGGCGAAGCGCGTAAGGAGGAGGATTGGCAAAGTTTTTTGCAGCAGGTAAAGCCCCTGTCCGCCAGCAAACGATTGAATCGGGTGATGCCCAGTCAGCCCGCAAAGCCTGCGGCAGGGGTAGGCACGGCGAAGCCTTTGCATCCGCATGCGCTGGCCAACCCGCTGCAATCGCCACCCGCTTTTGGCATAGGCTCTGCGGCTAGTCTGCCCGCCTGCCCCAAACCCACCGATCGGCTGCGCGATATTGATCGCCGCAATTGGGTAAAGCTGAAACGGGGGGAATGGCCAATGGATATGACCATCGATCTGCATGGTTGCACCCTGGAATCCGCCCATCAGCAGTTGGTGCAGCGGCTTTGTGACGCCTGGCAGATGCATTATCGTTGCGTGCTGGTGGTGACAGGAATGGGCAGGCGTTCGCCCAGTGGGATTGGCGCCATCAAACAGTCTTTGCCGATTTGGATTCAGGAATCCCCCCTGGCGGATAAGGTTTTGGCCTATTGTCCCGCGCAACCCCATCATGGCGGGGCGGGAGCCGTCTATCTGTTGTTGCGTCGGCAACGCTTGCCTAGAACGGAACCAAATGATTAGATTGGTTTTATGAAGCCCAATACCGAAACATCGCTGTTAGAAGCCATCGAACGCCTGCAACAGGCGCCCGCCCCCTTTGGTGCTGTTTTGCTGCGCTATTCCCTGGTACCGCCATCGCCGCGGCGCGCCCAGTTTGTGCAGGTGGCCGCCCATGCCTTTAGCAATTTTACCTATAAGCTGGCGGGGGCAACCTTTCCGCAAAAAAACTTTGATTGCTTCTTCTTTTTTCCGCTTGCCAGCCAGGCCAAGGTGCAGGAAGCGGTGCAAAAGCTGCGCACCCTTTTTAGTGATGAGGGGATGTTTGAGGAAGATGGGGTGTTGCAACCCTTTGATTCATGGTTTGAGGTGGTGCGCGATGCGGAGGAGTTGGCGCGGATGGCGCGGCGTTACCAGGATCTTGCCGCCACTCTGCAGGCTGAATCTGGTAAGTCTGCCGCTGATGGTGCATGGATGTCATCCAAAGTGATCACCATGGATCTGGATTCCAAAAGCCTTAGCAAGATTGTCGATCTGCTGGCCAACGTCAAACTGGCGCATTTTGTTCAGCGGCAACCCGTGTGCGCGGTTGGCTTTAATCAGCCAGTGCAGGCTGTGTTTGAGGAATGCTATGTTTCCTTTCAAGATTTACAGGCATCCGTTTGCCCGACGATCAACATTTACGCCGATAAATGGTTGTTTCAGTATTTGACCAATACCGTTGATAAACGCATGCTTAGCATGGCTATGGAGGATTTGGCCGCATTTACCAAAACGCCTGTTAGCATGAATTTGAATGTCGAAACCCTGCTTTCTAAGCAATTTTTGGAATTTGA
The DNA here is from genome assembly GCA_903887035.1 of uncultured Holosporaceae bacterium. GTDB lineage: Bacteria > Pseudomonadota > Alphaproteobacteria > CAISOG01 > CAISOG01 > CAISOG01. Next base: position 5,107 of record CAISOG010000239.1, read on the forward strand.
CCGACAGATGACCCAACTGGCCATTCCCCGTGGTCGGGTAGTCATAGAGTTGCAGCGGATTGATATTTTTAGCGATTTTGGTGGTTTCAGCTTTGCCCGCGATTACTTGTTAGAGCGTGGGTACACGATCTGCGTGGATGGCATGACCCATCAATCCCTGCAATTTATTGATCGCAACCAGTTGAAGGTTGATTTTGTTAAGATGATTTGGTCTCCTGAGCTGACCGACGGTCTGCCCGCCAGAAAACTGGCCGAGATGAAAGAGCTGGTTAAGCGGATCGGCACCGCGCGGCTTATTCTGACCCGTTGTGATAACGATACCGCCCTACGTTTTGGCCGATCCGCCGGCATTTCCCTGTTCCAAGGGCGTTATTTTGATCAGCGTTTGCGGGTGCAAAAAATAACCGACAGCGACAGTTATTAGGTGGGCTGTGGATGCGGTTAGGGGTCAACATCGATCATGTCGCCACCTTGCGCAACGCACGCGGCGCCGACTATCCAGATTTGCTGCGGGCGGCTCTGGCGGCGGAAGCAGGCGGATCGGATCTGATAACCGTTCATTTGCGTGAGGATCGCCGCCACATTCGTGATGCCGATGTCACCCGATTGCTGGCGGAGCAAAAGTTGCCCATCAATCTGGAAATGGCGGTCACGGTAGAGATGCAGCAGATTGCCTTAGATGCTCGTCCGACAGCCGTGTGTTTGGTGCCCGAGCGGCGTCAGGAATTGACCACAGAGGGCGGGTTGGATGCGCTTAAGCTGGGGGCTGGCTTAGGCGAATTTGTTAGGCCATTGCGGGCGGCGGGCATTGCCGTTTCACTGTTTTTGGATCCCGATCCCGCCCAGATCCAGGCCGCGCAGCAGGCGGGGGCGGCTGCGGTTGAGCTGCACACCGGTGGCTATGCCCATGCCAAACATGGGGAATTGGCACGGTTGCAGGATGCAGCGGCGCAGGTACGGGCGCTGGGCATGGCCTGTCATGCGGGTCACGGCTTAACCTTTGCCAATGTGCATGAAATCGCCGCCATTCCACAGGTTGAGGAGTTGAATATCGGGCATTTTCTGGTTTCCGAAGCGGTCTTTGTTGGCTTAACAGCGGCGGTTGCCGAAATGAAGCGGTTGATGATGGTGGCCAGGGGCGGGATTTGATGATCTTAGGCATCGGCACCGATTTGGTTGACAGCCGCCGCATGGCATCATGGTTGCAATCTTTTGATAATCGTCGTTTAGCGCGAGTGTTTCATGGTCATGAATTGGCGGGATTGGCGGATAATCCCAATCCGCGCATGTTCCTGGCCAGCCGTTTTGCCGCGAAGGAGGCGTTGGCCAAGGCTTTGGGCACGGGTATTGGCCGCCACCTTAGGCTTAGGGATATTTGCGTGGTTCGCACCGCCAGCGGTCAACCAAGCCTTGAACTTCATGGTCAAAGCCTGCAGGATACGACGGCGCGCTTGGGTGGCAATTTTCACCTGCATCTAAGCCTTTCCACCGAAGACCCCTTTGCCTTAGCCTTTGTCGTGCTGGCTTCCCACCCCTAAAGTCTGCCCCCTATCATGATGTACTATCTGTTGTTTGCGATTTTCCTGCTGATTGTGGCGCATGAGGCCTACAGCTATTACCGCGCGCGCGCCAGCAGCAGTGATGGCTGGCCAACCGATACTGTTCCCCCCTTTGAGGTTACCAAGCTGGTGGTGTCGGCCTTTGTGTTGGCAGCGATTGTGCGCACCCTGTTGTTGGAGCCGTTTAACATTCCATCGGGGTCAATGAAGCCCAATTTGTTGGTAGGAGACTATCTGTTCGTATCCAAATATTCTTACGGCTATGGCCGCTATTCTTTCCCCATAGAGGTGCCCTTAAAGCAGCGGTTGGGCGGTCATTTGCCGCGCCAGGGGGATGTGGTGGTTTTTCGCGGTCATGACGGCAAGACCGATTATATTAAGCGTGTGATTGGGGTGGCGGGCGACCGCATTCAGATGAAACAGGGGCAGTTGTATTGGAATGGTCAGCTGGTAGTGCGTGAGAAGGCTGGCTATCACATGGATACGGATGGTTTTGCGGGGGCTCAGGCGCCGTTGCAGCTGTTTGTCGAAAAGCTGCCCAATGGCGTGCAGCATCGCATTGCAGAAATTGACGATGACCACCCCCTGGACAACACCGCCGAAATCACCGTGCCCGCTGATCATATTTTTGTCATGGGCGACAACCGCGATGATTCCCGCGATAGCCGCGAGCCCACGGTTGGGGCGATCCCGATTGCCTCACTGATTGGCCAGGCGCAAATGATGTTCTTTTCGATTAGCCCGCTGGCCAGTTGGTGGCAACCGTGGGAATGGCCATGGGCGATTCGCTATAGCCGCTTTTTCCAACTGGTGGGGTAGGGGGGGGGGCTAACCCGTGCGCCAATCGGGGTCGTGCGGGCGTTTGTACAGGGTGGTGCCGTCGGGGGTGTCCTGAATCAAGATGTCATGGCTGGTTAAGGTTTGTTTGATGGCGTCGGCGGCGGCAAAGTCGCGGGCGGCGCGGGCGGTTTGCCGTTGATGCAGCAGGGCGACAATTTGATCATCCCCGATTGTTGCAGTGGCTGCGGAACCCGTATCTTTAGTGGCGGCGGGCATCGCCGCAAAAAACGCACTGGGTGCATCGGCGAACAGACCCAACAGCCTGCCCCCCGCCAACAGCTGTATCAAGGCTTGTTCCTTGCCTTCGGCCACATCTCCTGCCGCACCCTTGCCGTTCGCTTTACCCCCCCGTGCCTGCTGATACAGCGCGGTCAGGCGGCTAATCGCCAGCGGGGTGTTCAAATCGTCCAGCAGCGCCAGGCGCACGGGGTTGTCGGGTGTTGCCACCACCTCCTGCTGCTGCTGCCAAAAATCATCGCCTGACGCGCCGCCCGCCTGATGAAACAGGCTGTAACAATCCTCAATCAGGCCATCATGCTGGCTGGCGGGCTCTATCCCCCTATCCCCCACATTTGGCCAGTTCAGCGGTTGGCGGTAGTGGGCACTCAGCAGTTGCAGCCGAACCGCCTGCGGCTGGCGCAACAGCACCACCGCATCCTCCTCATCGACCGCCGCCGTTTGCCGCCAGCATTGCCAGGCATAGCGGAAATTGCCCAGGCTCTTGCTCATTTTCTCACCCCCCACCGTCAAAAACCCGTTGTGCAGCCAGGTGTACGCCAGGACGGGGGTGTCGTGGGCGCAACGGCTTTGGGCGATTTCGTTCTCGTGATGGGGGAATTTCAGATCGGCGCCGCCCGCATGAATATCAATCTCATCCCCCAGCACCGCCGCGATCATCGCCGAACATTCGATATGCCACCCTGGCCGCCCATGACACCAGGGGGAATCGAAACTGGCGCCCGCAATCGGGGGGGATGGTTTCCACAGCACGAAATCACAGGGATCCTGCTTGTACGGTGCCACCTCCACCCGCGCGCCCGCCACCATCTCCTCCACCCGCCGTTTGGCCAGCTGGCCATAGTCGGCAAAGCTTTTGACCGCGAACAGCACATGCCCCTCAGCGACATAGGCATTGCCGCGATCCAGCAGCCGTTGAATCAGGGCGATGATCGCTGGCATGCTTTCCCGCGCGCGCGGTTGCATGGTGGGGGGCAGGCAGCCCAGCGTGGCCAGATCGCGGTTATAGGCGGCGGTGTAAAAATCGGTCAGCTGGTCGATGGTTTGATTGCCCGCCTGTCCCTGCTGTTCTTGCTGTTCTTGCTGCTCTTGCCCCTGCTGCTCCTGAAAGCGGGCGATGATTTTGTCATCGACATCGGTGATGTTGCGGGCATAGACCACCCCATCCGCCCCATACAAATCACGCAACAGGCGGAACAGCACGTCGAATACCACCGCGCTGCGGGCATTGCCGATATGGGCATAGTCGTAAACTGTGGGCCCGCAAACATAAACGGTTACCCGTTTGGGATCGGCGGGCACAAACAGCTCCTTACGACCGGTCAGGCTGTTAAAAAATTTTAGGGCGGGGTTGGCAATCGTCATGCCCCAATTATCCTGATTTTTTGCCCGCCTGCAAATATAAGCTGTAAAGGCGTCGATGTGACGGACTGCATCAGGCTGTTATTGACGGCGGCGGGGCAGGCAGGGTAGCAATAGGGGTTGGGTGTTCCAATATAGTGCCCATGAAATTTTTGTACAAAGGTTTGGAAAAAGATGTTTGCTGCCATCGTGCAACGGCTGTTCGGCTCAGCCAACGAACGTACGCTTAACCGTTTTCGCCCGTTGGTGGCACAGATTAACGCGTTGGAGCCTGAGGTGGCCTCGTTAAGCGATGCCGGGTTGCAGGCGCGCACCGCGATGTTTCGGCAGCAGTTGGCGGCTGGCGCCAAGCTAGACGATCTGCTGGTTCCCGCCTTTGCGACCGTGCGGGAGGCTGCTAAGCGCACCCTGGGGCAACGGCACTATGATATGCAGCTGTTGGGCGGTTGCGTGTTGCACCACGGCATGATTGCCGAGATGAAAACGGGTGAGGGGAAAACCCTGGTTGCCACCCTGCCCGTCTATCTTAACGCGCTGACCGGTAGGGGCGTGCATGTGGTGACGGTCAACGACTATCTGGCGCGGCGCGATGCCGAATGGATGGCGCAGGTGTATCGCTTTTTGGGGCTGACTGTTGATTCGATCGTATCGGGACTGAATGATGCGGAGCGGCACACCGCCTATAGCGCCGATATTACCTATGGAACCAACAACCAGTTCGGTTTTGACTACATGCGCGACAACATGAAGTTCCGCCTGCAGGATCGGGTGATGCGCCCCTTTAACTTTGCCATTGTTGATGAGGTGGACAGCATTTTGGTCGATGAGGCGCGCACGCCGCTGATTATCTCTGGCCAGGCGGAGGATTCCTCAGCCCTGTACCTGACCATGGCCAAATTGGTGCCGCAATTGGGCGCTGAGGATGTAGAGGTCGACGAAAAGCTGCGCACCGCCGTGCTGACCGAGGTTGGGGCGGAGCGGTTGGAGCAGCGGATGCAGGCGGCTGGGCTGATTCAAGAGGGCGGGCTGTATGACCTGCAAAATGTCCAGATGGTGCATTATGTCAATCAGGCGCTAAAAGCCGAAAAAATCTTTAAGTGCGATGTTGATTACATCATCAAAGACGATAAGGTGGTGATTATCGACGAATTTACGGGCCGCATGATGGAGGATCGCCGCTACTCCGGTGGGCTGCATCAGGCGTTGGAGGCCAAAGAGCGGGTAACGATTCAAAATGAAAATCAAACCCTGGCCACCATCACCTTTCAAAACTATTTCCGCCTGTACCCCAAATTGGCGGGGATGACCGGTACCGCCATGACCGAGGCGGCGGAGTTTTTTGAAATCTACAAATTGGAGGTGGTGGAAATGCCCACCAACCTGCCCGTGCAACGCCAGGATGCTGATGATGAGATTTATCGCAGCGCTAAGGAAAAAAATGAGGCGGTGTTGAAGCTGATTGAGGAATGCTACAACCGCCGTCAACCGGTGTTGGTCGGCACGGTTTCGATTGAAAAGTCAGAAATTTTGGCGGCGATGCTGAAAAAGAAAAAAATTCCCCACCAGGTGTTGAACGCCCGCCACCATGAGCGGGAGGCGGAAATCGTGGCGGAGGCTGGTCGCCCTGGCGCTGTTACCATCGCCACCAATATGGCGGGGCGTGGTACCGACATCCAGCTGGGTGGTAGTTTGGAGCAACGCTGCAAAACCCAAATCCCCGCCAATGCTACACCAGAGCAGCAGGCAGAGATGCGGGCGAAAATTCAGGCAGAAATTGCCTCCGACAAGCAAATCGCGTTGGCCGCTGGCGGGCTGTACGTCATTGGCACGGAGAGGCACGAAAGCCGTAGGATTGATAACCAGCTGCGCGGTCGTTCCGGGCGGCAGGGGGATCCAGGCGCCTCGCGATTCTTTATCAGTTTGGAAGACGATCTGATGCGAATCTTTGGATCGGAGCGGATGGACAGCATGTTGCAACGGCTGGGGATGCCCTATGGGGAGGCGATTTCGCACCCCTGGGTTAGCAAGGCGTTGGAAAAAGCCCAACAGCGGGTGGAGGCCAACAACTTTGAACGCCGCAAATGGTTGTTGCGCTACGACGATGTTATCAACGCCCAGCGCAAAATGATGTATGAGCAGCGGGCGCAGATTATCGACACCGACAATATCGAACAATGGGTCGCCAACATGCACCAGGAGGTGGTGGAGGATACCGTTAGCAAATTCGTGCCGCCCGAAAGCTATCCCGAACAATGGGATATTGAGGGGTTGGGGGAGGAGTCTCGGCGGCTGCTGAACCTCGACCTGCCGCTGACTGAATGGGCAGCGCGGGAGGGGGCGGGCCCCGCCGACATTCTGGAGGAGGTGCGCGATCACGCCCTGTCTAATATGAAAACCCATCTGGCGGCCTTTCCGCCAGAGATTTGCCGCCTGGCCGCGCAAAAAATCCTGTTGGATGAGTTGGATAAGGGGTGGCGCGATCATCTGTCCCAACTGGATCACCTGCGGGAGGGGATCGGGCTGCGTGCCTATGGCCAACGCGATCCGCTAAGTGAGTTTAAGCGGGAGGCGTTTTTCCTGTTCGAAACCATGTTGTCGGAGGTGCGGGAAAATGTGGTGGCGATGATGAGCCGCCTGGAAATCCGTGTCGCCATGCCAGATGGTGTTCCGCAATCGGTG
>CAISOG010000240.1 GCA_903887035.1 uncultured Holosporaceae bacterium
GCCGATGGCTATTCGGTGCAACCTTCCGTCGCGGTGCCACAAAATGCCCGTTCGATAACCATTGATGAAACTGGCCAGGTCAGCGTGCAAATCGATGGCCAGACCGCGCCCCAGGTGTTGGGACAATTCCAAATGGCCACTTTTGTCAATGACGCTGGCTTAGAAGCCGTTGGCCGCAACCTATTTATCGAAAGCGCGGCTTCGGGATCGCCCGTCACCGGCGTCGCGGGCAGCTCTGGCTTCGGCAACATGCAACAAGGCTTTTTGGAGACCTCCAACGTCAATGTGGTCAATGAACTGACCACCCTTATCACCGCCCAACGTTCCTATGAAATGAACTCTAAGGTCATTGAAACCAGCGACAAAATGATGGGCACCGTTTCACAAATGCAATAGGAATAGCCATGAAAACTAATACTTTACAACATTTTAGCCTTGCCGTTATCGCCCTAGTCATGGGTTTGGCCGCCACCCCCGCCATGGCCAGCCCCGTTCTGCCCAATGATCATGTGCCCGCTATTGGCGATGCCAACGCGCTGACCGAAAGCCCAACCTTTGAATTGGAAGATAAACGCCTAAGCGACATGCTGATCTTAAGCATGCAGGCAAAATATCCTGACCTTGCCCGCCAGCCTGGCCTATCCATTTCCCTGAACCGCGATCAAGTGGATACCGAAACCACCGACGCCAAGGCCGACAGCGTAACGGTTGAGGATTTGCAGGTTGATGCGGGGCGTCGATCCTATCGCGCCACCATGCAGGTTTGGGCGGCGACGCAACCCATCGGCCTGCTGGCCGTCAGTGGTGAAGTCAGCCTGAAAAACACCAACGCGCCATCCAAAACTGCCGCCAGCAAAACAGCACCCCTTAGCTCTGGCCTGAACAATCCTGTGCTGGCCGATGCTAAGGATGCAACCAAAGTGATGGCCGACATTCCTGTACTGACCCGCAATATCCGCAGTGGGGAAATTATTTCGGCCGAAGATATTGCCGTGCAGTCCATCAATGTGCGCGGCTATGACCAATTTGTTACCGGCGCCGATCAACTGGTGGGGCAATCCGCCCGCCGCGCCCTGGTCGCCAACCGTCCCATTCGCCCGCTGGATATTGGCCAGCCCGTGTTGATTACCCGTGGCCAGCTGGTCACCATTTTGTACCAAACCGACAACATGGCCTTAACCGCCACCGGTAAGGCGATGGAGAACGCTGGCATTAACCAGGCCATCACCGTCATGAATGGCCAAAGCAACCGTACCATTCAGGCGGTGGTATCAGGCCCCAATCTGGTCACCGTTCATGGCATGCAACCGCCCGTGTTGCGCCAATCGCAATTGTCCACCACCAACCCTGTTCGTACCTCACTGGCGCTGCCCAGTGACGGTCGTTAATTGCTGGAGTTTACGCTTATGATGACCCTGTCTTTCCGCGCTGTTGCCATGAATCGCCTTTACCGCCGCCTGCAAGCCAGGTCGTGGGCAGATACGGGGCGCAGCGACGCGCAACAGCTTCGCCTAATGTACCTTAGCTATTGCGTGGCTACCCTGGCGCTGGTGCTGTTGACCTCGGGGTGTGACGCCGCCGATCGCCTCAGCAACATTGGCCGCCCCCCCGCCCTATCCTCCGTCAACAATCCATTGGATCAGCCAGGTTATAAACCGGTCAGCATGCCCATGCCCGAACAGGTTGCCATCAATCGCCAGCCCAATTCGCTGTGGGCAGGCGGCGCACGATCATTCTTTAAGGATCAGCGGGCAGGGCGGGTTGGCGACATCCTTACCGTGACCATTAACATTAAAGATCAGGCCAAATTGGACAACAGCACCGAACGCAACCGCAGTGATACATCCAGCAGCACGTTGAATGAGCTGTATTTGCTGCACAACCAAATTAAAGCGCTCAGCGGCCTGCTGCCTGATGGTGGCAAGGCGCAACCCCCCGCTGGCAAGGGAAATCTGTCCGATATTGCGGGTGCCAGCAAATATAAAGGCGATGGCAAAATCGATCGCTCTGAAGACATTCAGTTAAAGGTGGCGGCGGTCATCAATCAGATTCTGCCCAATGGCAATCTGGTCATCGCAGGCCGACAAGAAATTCGGGTCAATTACGAATTGCGCGCCCTGCAAATCAGTGGGGTGGTGCGGCCAGAGGATATCACGCCCAGCAACACCATCTCCTCAGAAAAAATTGCTGAGGCGCGGGTTTCCTATGGCGGCCAAGGTCAAGTGACGGAGGTGCAACAACCCCGCTATGGCAGCCAGGTTATCGACATCCTCTCCCCCTTCTAATGGGTGAACTAAGCGGCGGGGGTGGGGGGCATCAATCCCTCACCCTCTCACCGTATCATTCTCAACCACCCCGCATCAGATCGTTGCTTGCGCTCGCCAGCTTGGGAAAAAGGGTATAGGATTGGCCAGGGCATCACCGCAACAATGTCCCCCTAAAACCAGTCCAACCAAAACCAGCATTATTGATGAACAGCAGCCTGATTCTTGCCAATTTTACCAGCCCCGCCGTGCTGTGTTTCCTGATTGGGGTGGTGGCCGCCCTGGTCAAAAGCGATTTGCGGGTACCGCCGCAGGTGCATGAAACCCTGTCGATGTATTTGTTGTTTGCCATTGGGCTTAAGGGCGGGGTGGCACTTTCCTATAGCAACCTAGCCGAAATTTTTTACCCCGCCTTGGTTACCCTTAGCTTGGGGGTGATAACCCCCCTGTTGGCCTTTGGCCTGGCGCGGCGGATTGGCCGACTGGACAGCCTGAATGCCGCGGCCTTGGCGGCGCATTACGGATCGGTATCGGCGGTAACCTTTATGGCGGCGTTAAACTTTGCCCATCAGGCCGCCATTACGCATGAGGGGTTTATGACCGCGTTGCTGGCCGTGTTGGAGATTCCCGGTATCGTTGTCGCCCTGATGATCGCCGGCTGTTTGGGCGGCACCAAAACCATCCGCCTGCGCCAAGTGGTGCATGAGGCGATTACGGGCAAAAGCGTGATTCTGCTGACCGGGGGATTGATGGTCGGGCTGTTGGCCGATCGGGGCGGGCTGGCCGCCATTTCCAACGTGTTTGTTTCGCCCTTTCAGGGGGTGTTGGCCTTTTTCCTGCTGGAAATGGGGGTGGTTGCCACCAGCCGCCTTAAGGAATCGAAAGCATCGCTGGGCTTTATGCTGATTTACGGCACCGCCGTACCGCTGCTGTTTGGCGGGTTAGGGGTGCTGGCTGGTCACGCCGCCGATCTGTCGCACGGGGGCACAGCGATTTTGGCCACCATGGCGGCCAGTGCCTCTTATATCGCTGCCCCCGCCGCGGTCAAAATGGCGCTGCCCGATGCCAACCCAGGCATCTATTTGACCAGCAGTATCAGCATCACCCTGCCCTTTAACATTGCCATCGGCATCCCCCTTTACTTTTCGCTGGCGGCGCTCTAAATAGGCTTAACGGGCACGATATAGTCATTCCTAGGTTCTAAAATGAAGTGCAACACCTTAGAGTGCGAGTTGGAAAAACGAGCACAGAAAGGCGTTGCAGATGAGACAGTATCAACAATTAAGCTACGAAGAAAGAGA
>CAISOG010000241.1 GCA_903887035.1 uncultured Holosporaceae bacterium
CAACAGCTTCTGATTCTTAACAATAGGCCACTGGCCTGGTCCGCGTTCGCTCGCCACTACTAACGGAGTCTCGGTTGATGTCCTTTCCTCCGGGTACTTAGATGTTTCAGTTCCCCGGGTTCGCTTCTTATCCCTATATATTCAGGATAAGATAGACCTTACGGTCTGGGTTTCCCCATTCGGAAATCCTCGGATCAAAGCCTATTGGCGGCTCCCCGAGGCTTATCGCAGCCTGTCACGTCCTTCATCGCCTCTTTCTGCCAAGGCATCCACCAGATGCTTTTAAAATGTTTGTTTTGAAAATCCAATTTACAGGTAAATGTTATGACGCACAGCAATATGTCTGTGCGCAGTGCTTGCATAATAAATTGTGCACCTGCCTATACTTAGGCAAATACACGATGGTCACATACTTGAATTATATATGTGCCCATCATCATCACAACCCTGATGAATATGTTGTGATGAAGCGAAACATCAAAAAACAATTTTGATGTTCGAGCTAGCAATCTTTACCGGGTCAAAGAAGGTCGCAACCAATGAATTAGCAGCGACGGGAAAATGAACTTAGGCAAGATTTTCACGGCCGTCAAGCGGAAAGTTTCCTTATTTTCACAGAATCCTCATTTTAACCGCTGCCCGCTTCCTGTGCCTCTGCTAACACGCTGGTAAGCCATGCTTTTCAGCTGAAAAATTTAATGCGCTGATGCGGGCGCCGCTGGGGATTCAGGAGCGGTCTTGGGGCTCTTGGGGATATCGGCGGTTGCCTCAGTGCTGCCAGCAGACCCTTTGGGTGCATCCACAAAGGTGACCGCCACTTGCGTGGCCTCAGCCAGCAATTCGGGCAAATGCGATTGAAATGGGTGTTGATCGCCAGGCTGCAGCACGGGATGATCGCCAGCAATCGTCCAGGCCAGCAGGGGTTGGCGATCCTTACCGCGCAGGGTTGCCTGGATGACAGGCAGGCTGATAGGAACTTCGCTTTGGTTAATCACCACCCCCTTGACCACCATCGGGATTGTCGATTCCCCTTCGACAGACATCTCTATAGTGACATCGCGCATGACCAACCCCTCGCCCAGGCTGGGCACCGCCACCTCCAACAATTCATACAGCCGATCCGCGGCGGGCCAAAGGGCAACCACCTTGGCGCGCATAACAACGACGGCACCATTGATCACCAACACCAACAATAGAATGAGTATCCACAGCCTGGCGCGTTTTTTCCGCCGTCGTTCGGCGGCGATTTGCGCCGGAATATCGGCCTCAATATTGGCCAGCCTGGCTGCCAGCTCAGCAAACTCAGGATCCTGAGAGTCGGCAGCCCCCTCCTCATTTTCCAAATCGCGATCCAGCATGTCGGGATCAAAGGACGAATCCTCATCAGCGGCGGGCATATTGCGCATAGCCGCAGCCGCCTTAGCCCCCTCCCCCTCATAGCGCCACTGATTGCCGCAGCGGGCACATTTCAATAGCTTGCCGACCAGCCCCCCCTCAACCTCTGGGGCGCGGAATTTGGATACACAAAGCGGGCATTCGATAATCGTCATGGCATGATATTACAATAGAGGGCGACCAAGTAACAAGTGAAAGCGCGGCCAAGCCTTAAAAAATATCTTGGCGTTCCCGGGAGGTCTCGAACCTCCGACCTAGCGTTTAGGAAACGCTCGCTCTGTCCAGCTGAGCTACGGGAACGCACCGGCAATGATTGTAGCGGGTCAGTCGGCATGAAACAACACCTCACCCAAAAACCCGCCGTTATCCACCACAATGCCCTGAAATTGTTACCGATTTGTCAAAAACCGTTGCAGGCCAACCACAGCCTGGCCAATTTGTGGCAAAAATATGCTCACAGCCTCTTGCGGACTTGGGGAAGGGTGCTATCATCAATATCTGGTAAGGAAATTACAACCAGACCACCAAATATGGTTTTTCAACCAGTTAGGCGGCTCAGGTGGTAAGACCCCGCCATACACCAAGGATGATTAGTGGATTTTCCCCCTCTTACGATACCCCTTCTTATGATTTAGGAGCCCCCCCATGTCACAAGCTTTCTCTGAGGATCTTTTCTCCGGTCAGAATTTGGCTCAACCGAATGATGCCGCGCCAGGAACTTCGCAGGCCTCGGCCAGCCAGCCTGCTGCCCAGGCGCCCGCCCAGCCCACCATGTTTGACCGCCTGCAATCGGATCGCGGCATTGTCATTACTGTGGATCGGCGGCGCGATGCCCTGCTGACCGATTTTGGCCGCGCCACGCTGGATGACCTCTATTTGTTGCCGGGCGAAAGCTATCAGGATTTGTTTGGGCGGGTGGCCAGCCACTATACCGATAACAGTGACCACGCCCAACGGCTGTATGATTACATCAGCCAGATGTGGTTCATGCCCGCCACCCCCGTTCTCAGCAATGGTGGAACGCAGCGCGGCTTGCCCATTTCCTGCTTTTTGAATGAGGCCGACGACACGTTGGAGGGGATTGTTGACCTGTGGAATGAGAATGTTTGGCTGGCGGCGCGCGGGGGCGGGATTGGCAGCTATTGGGGCAATTTGCGCTCGATCGGCGAAAAGGTTAAGGGCAATGGCAAAACCAGCGGGGTGGTGCCCTTTATTCGGGTGCAAGATTCCCTGACCCTGGCCATCAGCCAGGGCAGCTTGCGACGGGGCAGTGCCGCCGTTTATCTGGATGTGCGCCATCCCGAAATCGAAGAATTTATTGAGCTGCGGCGGCCAACCGGCGGCGATCCCAACCGCAAGGCACCCAACCTGCACCATGGGGTGTTGATTCCCGATTCCTTTATGCGGGCGGTGGAGCTGGATGAAGCCTGGCCGCTGGTCAGCCCGAAAAACGCCGCGGTGATGCGGACGGTTTCGGCGCGCGACCTGTGGATTCGCCTGTTGACCGCGCGGATTGAAACGGGGGAGCCGTATTTTGTCTTTATCGACCATGTCAACCGCGCCATTCCGGAGCATCACAAGCTGGCGGGATTGCATGTCAAAACCAGCAATTTGTGCAGCGAAATTACCCTGCCCACCGGTATTGACAGCTATGGCAAAAAACGCACCGCCGTCTGCTGCCTGTCCTCCGTCAACTTGGAGTACTATCGGGAGTGGAGCGGTAATGGCCAATTCTATGAGGATATTTTCCGTTTTCTTGACAATGTGTTGCAGGATTTCATTGATTCTGGCCCGCCGACCATGGCGCACGCCACCTATGCCGCCATGCGGGAACGCAGCATCGGCCTGGGCGTGATGGGCTACCACTCCTTCCTGCAGGCCAACGGCATTCCGATGGAATCGGTGATGGCCAAGGTTTGGAACAAGCGGATGTTCGCCGAGATTAAGACCGAATCGGATCGGGTGTCCAAATTGCTGGCCAATGAGCGGGGGGCGTGCCCCGATGCCGCCGACTATGGCATTATGGAACGCTTTTCCAACAAATTGGCGATTGCCCCAACCGCCAGCATTTCGATTATCTGTGGCAACTCCAGCCCGGGGATTGAACCCTTTGCTGCCAACAGCTTTATGCAAAAAACCCTGTCGGGATCCTTTAACGTCCGCAACAAAAACCTGGTGAAATTGTTAGAGGAAAAGGGGCAGAACACCGACGATGTCTGGTCATCGATCACGGTGAATGAGGGGTCGGTGCAACATCTAGACTTTTTGACAGAGGATGAAAAGCTGGTGTTCAAAACCGCCTTTGAACTGGATCAGCGGTGGTTGATTGAGCATGCCGCCGACCGCACCCCCTTTATTTGCCAGGCGCAGTCGTTGAACGTCTTCCTGCCCGCTGATGTTCACAAAAAGGATCTGCACGACATTCACTTTTCGGCCTGGCGCAAGGGGGTCAAAAGCCTGTACTACTGCCGATCCAAATCGCTGCAACGGTCGGAGGTGGTGGCGAACAACAGCAATGCCCCCGCCATGGCGCAGGGCAACAACCGCCCCGCCAGCCAGAATGGCATACCATCGGCGGCCAATGACCCAACCGCATCAACCCGCGTCACCCTGTTGCATGCGGATGAGCAGGAGCCGATGTTGCCGAACACCCACCCGGTTCTTCAGGCCGACAATTCCAACAATTATGAGGAATGCCTGGCCTGCCAGTAGGGCTTTTGGGGGGCTGCGGGGCACTCTAGGGTGCGCTGTGATTTAGCACGCCCCACCCCCGCGTAACCTCTTCAACCAAGGACGCCAGCGGCCATGTTTACCAAAAAGACCGTCTTAATCCTGGGCGCTGGCGCCTCCGTCCCCTATGGCTACCCCACTGGCGCGGGATTGGTGGAGGAGGTGTTGAAGGTGGCGGCGAATTTGATGGATAAGGTTTTGAAAGCAGAGATAGGTCGAAAATCTGTGCAAGACTTCATCAACACTCTTAACCGCTACAACCCCATCAATATTGATTATTTTCTCCATCAACTTTATGGCGATCATGAGAAGACGGGCGATAAGACAAAGAAGGAAATGCTTAAGATCGG
>CAISOG010000242.1 GCA_903887035.1 uncultured Holosporaceae bacterium
GGGTATTCTTGAGCCGTCAATCTGATCTGAAAAAATCTGCATTCCTAGTTGTTCTGCCATTCGCTCTCCACGGCTCTGGGTATATGACTCTTTGGCTCTATATGCCAATTTATCACCACCTGGATGATAATTTTCAACAGCTTCATGCAATGCCGCCATGACTGGCCATGATCCTGGGGCGTCATGAACAATGACGGCTCTAACATTGGGAAGGTTAAGCAGTCCAGCTGCTCGTTGATCATCTGGTTTGTAGTTTTCTGGATTTAACCGGTCTTGCCCTGTTCTTTCCCAGGCCTCATTACAGGATTTATTGCTGTTGACGATTGCGATGACAGCATGATAACCAAGGTGCACAGCTGCTTCAGGTCGCCTAACATCCTCTTCTGTCCATTCAGGATAGCCGAAACCAGAAACTATTAAACTTTTCTCAGATAATCCACGAGCGAAATCGGCAAGAGAAATTTTTTCAACTGTAGGATCAAGGTGGCTCATGAGAAAAATCCTAAAAATATGATTGACCATGGGGATAATACATTTAATTTTATCCCTGTCAATAACGCCATTCTAAAAATATTTAAAGCTTGGCTGGTTAAAACGCATTGGTTGTGAAGTTTGCACGTTAAAGGAAGCCGCTATGAAAATGCTAATGAATATCAACAATATGGTCGTTCATCTTCATATTGGCTGCAAAGGTCTGGGGGATGAGGAACGGACGCGCGCCGCGCAACCAATCCGCTTTGACGTCGCCATTCAGTTTGGCACCTTGCCCGCCGCCCTTAAGACGTTGGAATTGGCCGACACCATTGGCTATCACGAATTGTACGATGCCCTGCATGGGTTGGTTAGCGGCCAGCATTGGTTTTTGTTGGAAACCTTGGCGTTGGAAATCTTTAACCTGCTGAAGGGATTAATCCCCGCTGATGCTAAACTAGAACTTAAGGTAACTAAGCTTAAGCCTTGTATATTGCCATTAATTTTGGATGGTGCCACCATAACCTTGATGGATGATTAGAGCATTTGCGCTTTGGTTCATCACTAGGAAGGCAAGGCGAGCCGCGCGGCTGGGCGTCAAGCCCAAATGACCTAATCTTTTAAGGGCTGTTTGGCGACAGGGCTGGTACGCACCTGATCCTGGCGATCGGTGGCTGCCCCCTCCGCCGAAAAACCATTGCTGTTGCTTAACTCGCCAGCTTTTTTTCCTGATTTTCCTGAATTTTTTGTTTTTAAATTAAACAAATCGGATGCTAGCGGGGCATTGGGTTGCAGGTTGCGAAAGTTCAGGGTGGCGGTTTCGCCCTCAGCGTTGCGCAGGCTCCATCCCAACAATTCAGGGCTTTCCGCGGAGTCTTTAAAAAACAGGATTAACATATCGCGATTTTCCTCAGCCCTTGGCATCACGCTGACCGATATGGTGGCGCCTGAAGATTTCGCGGATGGATTGGTTGATGCCCCCGCCGCAGCGGCCGAACGCACAAAGCCCACCACCTTAAAGTCCCGCGCCAAATTCACATCCTTTTTGACCAGGGCGGACAGGGCGGTATCGGACAACCGCATCGTAGAGCTTTCATCCGCGGCCAGGTCGCGGTAAACCAGATAGGTGCCATCGCTGATAATCTGCAACGATGCCCCCTTGGTATAATCCACCCGCAACCGCCCCGGTCTGGCCAAGTACAACACCCCCTCCGCAATGCTGGATTTATCGGGGCTGTTGACGCTGGGCTGCAACTGCTGAAAATCGGCTTGCAGGCTGTTAAGGCTGTTAAGATAGTTGTCAATGCGGGATAGCGACGCCTGATCCGCGGCGGATAAGTCCAATGCCAGGGCGGGGCTGGCCACCAGCATTACCGCCATAAAAGCCGTGACCATCAGGCCGCCAAGCCGTCGAATTCTCCCTAACGATGATGGGAATAGGCGGGATAAAATTGCGGGCGATAACGTCATGAAGGGCATTCTTGGTGGTGGGGTTTTTGCAGGAACCTCTACTATCACGATGGAATCATGGCAAAATCAAGCATCAAGCTTTGTCGGGTTGGTTTTTGTGCTTGCGGGCTGATGCAGGGGCTATGATGCGGCATGCGAATCGGGTAAAAACAATAGATGGATACGATAACCCCCCCTTATCAAGAGTCGGATGGCCATAACGCGCCCCATGCTGGCGGCGGTGATCGCAC
>CAISOG010000243.1 GCA_903887035.1 uncultured Holosporaceae bacterium
CATTTTCGCAAGCTGTATATTTCTAAATTGACACGACTATAAGATAGGGCAGGGGGGAGTGCTTCCTCAAAACGCCAGCTTGTTGCCTGTCCCCCTAAAACGCCACGGGGGCGGCCTGCCCCAGTCTTTTGGCTTTTTCCAGCTTTTTGATGATCATGTTGCGTTTCAGGTTGGATAGATGATCCACAAACAGCGTGCCGTTCAGGTGGTCGATTTCATGTTGGATGCAGGTGGCCAGCAGGCCGGTGGCGTTTAATTCCCGCACCTCATTCTGCTCATCCAAATAGCGTACCTTGCAAGCGTCGGGGCGGGTAACATTTTCAAAAACGCCTGGCACCGACAAACACCCCTCCTGATAACTGGAATCTTGATCGGAGTGCCACAAAATCTCTGGATTGGCCATTTTTAACGGTTGTTTGGGCGCCTCTGGCATATCGGACAGATCCATCACCACCACCCGCTGCGCCACCCCAACCTGGGTCGCGGCCAGCCCAATCCCCCTGGCCGCATACATGGTTTCGACCATATCCTCCATCAGTCGGCGCACGGCATCATCGACCGCCACCACCGGCTGCGCCACCAATTTCAGGCGGGGGTCGGGGGCGGTTAAAATGGTTAAGCGCGCCATGGCGATATCTTTCTGCTGCCTGTTACGGTTATGGGGTGGTTGATGGGCGGTCACGGATTGCTTTCAATTTGTATCATAACGCCTTATTTTGACAACATTCAGAACGTAAGGATGTTGGGTATGAGCAATATGGAATTTTTGTTGTTGGGGCTGTTGGCGGCCTGTGTGATCGGCATGGCAATGTTGCTGTGGCGGCGTGGCCGTGGGCAGGTGGAGGATCTGCTGACCCCTCTGTTGGAACGGTTGCATCAGCAGCAGCAGGAGTTGGCGGGGCGGCTGGCCGGCCTGGGTGACAACCAGTTGCAGTTGCAGGCCAATTTGGCGGAGCGTCTGTCGGTGCAGGAGCGGGAGTTGGGGCGGACGCTGGACGAAAAGCTGCGCAACATCGATCTGAAGTTGGCGGGCGGGCTGCAACAAAGTACCCAGCAGACCACCACCACCCTGACCGAAATTCGCGAACGGCTGGCGGTGATTGATGCCGCCCAAAGCCGCCTGACCAATCTGTCGGAACAGGTGGTCAGCCTGCAAGATATTCTGGGCAACAAACAGGCGCGCGGGGCGTTTGGTGAGGTGCAGTTGGAAAATCTGGTTACCATGCTGTTGCCCCCCAACGCCTTTAGCTTTCAGGCCACCATCGGTCATGGGGTGGGCAATGTGCGGCGGGTCGATTGTTTGCTGAAACTGCCCAACCCGCCAGGGTCGATGGCGGTGGATGCCAAATTCCCGCTGGAATCGTACCAGGCGATGATTGCCGCGCGCGAACCCGCCCAGCAGGAGGCCGCCCGCAAGCAATTCGCCGCCGCGGTGCTGACCCACGCCAAAAATATTGCCGATCGCTATATCGTGGCGGGGGAAACGGCGGATTCGGCCATCATGTTCCTGCCGTCAGAGGCGGTCTATGCCGAGCTGTTTGCCAGCTGCCCCGAGGTGGTGGAAAAATGCTATAACCTGCGGGTCTGGCCGACATCCCCAACCACCCTGATGGCGCTGCTGAACACCATTCGGGCGGTGCTGCGCGATGTGCAAATCCGTGAGCAGGCGGGCGAGATTCAAAAGCTTATCCGCCTGATGCAGGATGATGTAGGGCTGTTGGGCGAACGGGTGGATAAGGTGCGCAAGCAATTTTCAACCGTCAGCCAAACCTTGGAGGAGGTGGACACATCCCGCAAGCGTATCGCCGCCCGTGGCGCCCGCATTCTAAACATTGAGTTGCAACAGCCCGCGGTGGCCGATGTGGTGACCGACCAGGTGGCTAAGCCTGAATCGTTATTAGACGCTAACCCCCTAAGATTGGTGGAACCATGAACCATTTTGCCCGTTTTTTGGCCTGGCTGCTGTGTTTAATGCTGCTGAATGTGGCATCTGGCTTAGCGCATGCTGAGGAAAAATCAGGCGAAAAAAGCCTGGGGACGTTGGTTGTACCTGGGGTTGTGGCTGGCGATGGCGCGGCGGGGGGCGGCGGTGAATCGGCCAAGGCTGTTTCTGCTAAGGAAGATAGCGCTAAGCAGGAGGGTTCCGCCAAACAAGATGTGAAAGAGGATAAAAAACAGCCTGTCAGCCCCCCCGCCGCGGCGGCCTCAAAAACGCCGCAAAGCAGTGAAGAGCTGAAGGCGTTGATCCGCGTGTTGGAGGATGATGGGGCGCGCGCCAAGCTGTTGGGGGATCTGCGGCAATACTCTGGCCAGCCTGCTGCTGCACCTTCACCTGCCCCCGCCGCTGCACCTGTTGCAGCCACCCCTGGCGCGGCGATAGCCTCTGGCGTGGCGGCGTTGGGTGGCATGGTCAATCAAACCGCCACCACCGCGACCGACAATGTAGGCTTAGAATTTCTGGAGGGTTTTTCCGATCTGATTAACCAGTTCAGCCAGGATACCGTGGATCTGTTGATGGTGATGGCGGAGATTCCGCAAAAGCTGGTCACTTGGTGGAAGGGTGGCGGCGAAATTCCCACCCCCGATCGGGCTATCCAGCAATTGGAGCTGTGGTTGGGTCTGTTCGCCCTGTTTTATATCACCAAATTTTTGGGGGGACGGTTGATGGGATCGCCCGCCCACTACATCAATTTGGAAGTATCCTGGGCATTGCGGCTGTTGCCATTGGTTATGGGGGGGATGCTGTGGTTGGGCTGTTTTTTCTTCAGCAGCAGCCTGTTGGTGGCCAGCATGAAGCAAATCGCTGGCACGGATCGGCGTATCGCCCTGGCCTTAATTGAGGCGCTGACCATCAGTGGCGGTATCAGCTGGCTAAGGCTGGTGTTTCTGCCCCGTCTTAGCCAGCGTCAGGAAAAACACAGCCGCCGCCTGAACCGTTTGTTGGATGTCGCCCTGGCGCTGTTGATTTACGGCACGATCGGGGTGCAGCTTTTGGCGGCTGAGGGGGTGGCGATTGGCGTGCGGCGGATGGCGCTAAGCCTGGCCTATCTGTTGGCGGCTGGCTTGCTGGTGGTGATTGCGGTGCTGTCGCGCACCCAGGTGCAGGCCTGGTTGCGGCAGTCGGCGGCGCATCACCCCAACGCGTATCTGGCGAAAATTCAGCTGGCGATTGCCGCCTTTTGGGTGCCGCTGATTGTGGTGGGGATGGCCGTGGCCTATGGCCACTGGCTGCTAACCCGTCAGGAGCATAACAGCTGGCTGCTGATTGCGCTGGCCAGTCTGGTGGTGGCATCACTGGTGGTGCGGCATGGGTTGGCGTTAATCAACATGCTGATGGCGCGGCTGGTGCGAATGATCACCGCGATGGATCAGCAGGGATTAGGATTGTCCAGTCGGGTAAAATTTTACAGCTCAATCTTTGGTGGCCTGCTGAAAGCTCTGTTTTTAATTGTAATTTTTAGCAGTCTGTTGTCTATCTGGCAAATTAAAGGCGTCAACTGGTTGGGCAGCAATGGTGGGCAGTATTTGGTGCAGCGGGTCATCAGCCTGCTGCTGATTACCCTGTTCGCGGTTGCCATGTGGGAGCTGTTAAATTGGCTGTTGCATCGCTTTATTCATCAGGCTACCCACGCCGATGGTATCCCCAACCCCCGTCTGCAAACGCTGTACCGATTGATTCGCACGGTTGTCAGCATGGCCTTTGGCGCATTGTTGGTGTTGATGATTTTGTCCGAAATAGGCGTCAATATTGCACCGCTGTTGGCGGGGGCAGGGATGATCGGGGTGGCGGTTGGCTTTGGCGCGCAAAGCCTGGTCAAAGACGTGCTGAACGGTATCAACATGTTGATTGAGGGCAGTGTGAGTTTGGGCGATTTGGTCGATCTGGCGGGGCAGAGTGGTACGGTTGAGGATCTAACCCTGCGTAGCCTGAAACTGCGGGATGTCAGCGGCTGCGTGGTGACCATCCCGCTGGGCAGTATCACAACCATTAAGAACTGGAGCCGTGATTATGGCCACCAAGTGCTTGAGGTGGGGGTCAGCCACCAGGCCGATTTGCAAAAGGTTGAGCAGGTGTTGAAAACCGTATCGGACGGCCTGTTAAAAGATCCCGAATTGCAAGAAAGCATTCTGGAACCCGCCGATTTCTGGGGCGTGGATCGCATTGATGACAAGTTGGTGTATGTCAAGCTGCGCATCAAAACCGTGCCAATGAAACGTTGGGCGGTGGCGCGTGCCTTTTACCTTAAGGCCAAAACCGCCCTGGATAAGGCTGGCATTGCCATGACCCCACCCGTTTAGCCTTAGGGAACTTAGGGAAAGCCTGCGGGGGGAGAGCGAAGAATGGGCTGTGGCTGGGGGGTAGGGGCGGCTACGGCTAGAGCGAAAACGCGCTAATCAAACCCCGTGCGGGAACGGTTGCCGATGCCACGGCTGCGGAATTTGGGGCGGCGGCGGGTCAGTCCCAGATACATGCCAATGTTCAGCGACATGGCCAACAGCGATGATCCGCCATAGCTGATAAAGGGCAGGGTCATGCCCTTAGTGGGCAGGATGTGCATGGTGGAACCTAAGTTAATCAGGGTCTGCATGGTAAAGGATACCAGCATGGCGGCGCTGGCCAGCACGACAAAGGAATCCTGATCACCGCGAAGATAGCGCAAGCCGCGCAAAATTACCAGTATATACAGGCTGATAATCCCCAGGCTGGGGATCAGGCCAAACTCCTCACCCGCCACTGCAAAGATAAAATCGGCATGAACATCGGGCAAAACCTCCTTAACCCGTCCTTCCCCCGAACCGCGACCAAACCAGCTGCCCCCAGCAAAGGCATCCAGGCTGCGTTCCACCTGGTAACGATCGCCCGCCTCACTGTTCAAAAAGGTGTCAATGCGGGTGGCGACATGCGACAGGCTTAGATAGGCAATCAACACCAACACCATAATGCCCACTAGCCCGCCCAAGATGTAGCTGATTCTTAAGCCGTTCAAAAAATATTGGGTCGCCCAAATGCCCGTGACCATCATCAACATGCCAAAGTCAGGCTGAAGAATCAGCAGCAGGGCGGTGGTGCCATAGGCGATGGTCGCCCATAATTGGCCAGGAAAGCTGGGCTTGTGCCGCTGCATCGAAAACAGCCAGCCGCACACTACCGCCAGCGCGGGTTTGGCGAACTCTGAGGCTTGCAGGGAAAAGCCCGCCAACCGAATCCACCGGGTTGCCCCCTTAGCCTCCTCCCCCTTAAACAGCGTCAGGATAAGCAGCAGGATGGCCAACAGAAAAAACACAATCCCCAATCGCCGAATCCAGGTGGGCGACAGCATCGAAACGCCGATCATGATCGCAATCGCAACCGGCAGGATCATCAGTTGGTGGCTGGCAAAATAGCTTTCAGGCAGGTGAAGGCGTAGCGCCACGGGGCCACTGGCGGTGGCGACCAGCAGGATACCCACCAGCATGATCAGCAGAAACAGTGCCAGGCTGATGCGATCAACCGTCCACCACCATTGGCTTAAGAAATTGTCACTGCTGCGTTCAATCAGACTCATGCCGCAATTTGCCCCTTGGTTTGCAGGGTGATGACCAGCTGGCGAAAATGATCGCCGCGCTGTTCAAAATTTTGATACTGGTCGAATGAGGCGCAGGCAGGTGACAGCAGGATGGTGGGTGTCGCCTGGCCGCTTTCCTGCAGCTTTTTGCCCATCGCAAACGCCTGCTGCACCGCGTGTGGCAGGGTTTCGCACAGGCTGTAATCCACCCGCCTCTGCAGAAAATCGGCAAATTTGCTGGCGCCCTCACCAATCAAAAAGGCGTGGGTGATGCGCGATAACAACGGCAACAGCTCATGCATATCCTCTTGCTTGGGGCGGCCGCCCGCAATCCATAGGATATTGTCATAGCAGGCCAAGGCCTTGGCCGTAGCCTCAGCATTGGTGGCCTTGCTATCGTTGATACAGGCGATGTCGGCGGGGCGGGCAATCAATTCCTGCCGATGCGCCAGGCCAGGAAAGCTGCGTAATCCCGCGCACAGCTGATCACGGGATAGCCCCAGTTGCAGGCCAACCGCGACGGCGGCGGCAATGTTCTGGGCGTTATGCTCACCGGGCAGAGTGGGCAGGGTGGCAAGCTCTATCAGCGGTTGATGATTCAGCAGGCGCCCCGTTAGCCAACTATTTTGCACCAACAGATCGGCGCCCGTACTGTTGCGGCCAGAGATTCTGATAAGTTGAGTGTTGGGCTGCTGCAGGTTAAGGCGGTCGGCACTGGCGATGCTATAGGGGTCGTCCACCCCGATGACGGCCACGGGCGGATAGGGGCGGGGCAGGGCGGTGCCTGTTGCGGCGCTTGTTGGGGCAATTGGGGTAAACAGCCGTTCCTTAGCGGCCACATAGGACTCCATCGATCCGTGCCGTTCCAGATGATCGGTGCTGAAGTTCAACAGCACCGCAATATCGGCCAAGCCGCGATCCAACAACTCTAACTGATACGATGACAGCTCCAGCACATAGGTGCCCTGCGGCGGCAGATCCTGAAGGCTTAGCAGCGGGGGGCCAAAATTGCCGCCAATCTGGCTGTCGTTGAGGCTATCTTTGCCCGCCTGTTGCAACAAATGGTAAATCAGGGCGGTGGTGGTGGATTTGCCGTTGGTGCCGGTAATGCCGATCACGCGGGCGGCACTCTGGCACGCCGCGAACAGGATGGCATCGTTCAGCAGGGGGATTCCTGCACGCGTTGCCGCCTGCACGGTTTTATGCTGCGGGCTGATCCCAGGGCTTAGCACCAGGGCGGCAATGCCCGAAGCCTGCCAATCCAGCTGATGCAAATCCTGGTAATGCAGGGTGCTATCGGTGCGGGCTGCCGCACCATCGTCCCAGGCGATGACATCGGCGCCGGCCTGCAACAGGGCGGTGGCGGTGGCCATACCGCTTTTGCCCAGGCCGTAAAGGGCGACTTTTTTGCCTTGCCAACTATGCAGCTGCATTTTGTTCGTTTCCCCCTGTTTAGCGGACTTTAAGGGTGGACAGGCCAATTAAGGCCAGCACCAGCGATACAATCCAAAAACGGATGACCACCTTGGATTCTGGCCAGCCCTTTTTTTCAAAGTGGTGATGCAGCGGTGCCATCAAAAACACCCGTTTACCCCCGCTGTAGCGAAAATAGGATACCTGAATCATCACCGACAGGGTTTCCACCACGAACAGGCCGCCCACAATCGCCAACACCAGCTCATGCTTCGTCACCAGGCTGACCGTTCCCAACAACCCCCCAATCGCCAACGACCCCGTATCGCCCATAAACACCTCTGCGGGGCAGGCGTTGTACCACAAAAACCCCAACCCCGCGCCAATCAGGGCGGCGCATAGCACCGCCAGCTCACCCCCGCCGCGAATATGATGGATTTGCAGATAGTTGGCGAAAACCAGATTGCCCGCCAAATAGGTGATGATCATAAAAGCCAGCGTGGCAAAAATGGTGGCGCCAATCGCCAACCCATCCAGGCCATCGGTCAGGTTGACGGCATTGCTGGCACCCACCACCACCACCATGCCAAAGACCAGATAGAACCATCCCAAATCAAACAATAGGCCTTTGAAAAAGGGGATGGTCAGGCTGGTTTTCAAAGCCTCATCATGCAGATTGTAAAGGTGCAGCAGGGTTAGGGTGGTCAGAACGCCAATCAAAAGCTGCAACCCCATTTTTTGCACGGCGGTTAGCCCCCTGTGGGTGCGGCGTTTTAGCTTTAGGTAATCGTCAGCCCCCCCCACCGCGCCAAAAGCCAGGGTGGTTAGCAGCACCAGCCAGACAAATCCGTTGCTTAAATCCGACCACAGCAGGGTGGATAGCCCAAAGGTCAGCAGGATTATCAGGCCGCCCATGGTGGGCGTGCCCTTTTTGCTTTGATGGCTTTCGGGCCCATCGCTGCGAATCGGTTGGCCAAGTTTTTGTATGCTGCGAAGCCAGTTGATAATCGGCCTGCCCACCAGAAATGACAGGAACAGGGCGGTCATCAGCGCGCCCGCACTGCGAAAGGTGATGTAGCGAAAAAGGTTGAACGCGCCGAAATCATCCGCAAAGGGGGTCAGCAGGTGGTAAAGCATTTAGGCAGTCTCTCTATCAAAATGGGATGGATCAACACTGGCCAGATTAGCGCTAAAGGCTTTGATGGCATCGACCACCGCCGCCATGCGCGCCTTGGGGGCTGCCCCACGGGAACCCTTAACGGTTATCACATCGCCCGCCCGCAATTGGGGAATCAGCAGGCTGGCCAGATCGCTGGGGTTGGGATGATTGCCGCCGCGCAAATGATGGGGCAGGGCGTCAAGCAGGTTGTCGGCTAAGGCGCCGCTGGTAAAAACTAGATTAAGGCCGTGCGCCAGCACGTCATTGGCCAAATCGCGATGCATCGCTACCGCCTGATCGCCCAATTCCCGCATATCGCCCAGCACCAGAATGCGGCGGCCGTTCTGCCCCAGCTGGCATTGTCCTAACCGACTGATGGCGGCGCGTACCGAAACCGGGCTGGCGTTATAGGAATCGTCGATAACGCTAAGCTGGCCGCCCGATGACCAGGGCAGGGTGATGCACTGCCCCCGCCCCGCCAGCGGTTGCATGGATCCCATCATGCTAAGGCTTTGAGGTGTTACCCGCTTCAGGGCGTGGAGAACGGCCAGGGTAACCCGCTGCACGCTGCGCCAGGCCTCCCCCGCTGATTGGCTGCTATCCCAGTTTATGGCGACTGGCTGGCCATCAATTTGAAGGTGGGTCATTTTCCCACTCTCCTGCCAAAGCCGTACCGTTGCCGATTCATCCCCGCCAAAGCTAACGATTGTGGCCGCCCCCGCCTGCTCAGCTTGCGCCAGCAGAAAATCATAAAAGCTGTTGTCACGATTCAAAATCGCTGTTCCCCCTGGTTGCAGGCCTGCAAAAATCTCTGCCTTGGCGGCGGCAATCCCCTCAATATTATCAAAGTTTTCCAGATGCACGGCCTCAACCGTGGTGATGACGGCGATATGGGGGCGGGTAAGAAGGCTTAGGGGCACAATCTCCCCCCCATGATTCATACCGATTTCCACCACGGCAAAATCCGTATCAATGGGCAGATTGGCCAGCGTCAGGGGAACGCCAACATGATTGTTAAAGCCCCCATGGCTGGCATGGGTGTGGCCATGATGGCTAAGCACTTCGGCAATCATGGTCTTGCTGCTGGTCTTGCCCACGCTGCCCGTAATTGCGATGACGGTGGCCCGGCTGCGTTGGCGGGCATAGGCGGCCAGCTGGTTTAGGGCATCATCACCATCGCTGACCGTTACCACGCGGCTGTGCAGGTCGGCGGGCAGAGCCAACTCGCTGGCTGTTTTTTCAGTGATGGCCACCTCCGCACCCCGTGCCAGGGCATCGGCGACAAAACGACTGCCATCCAGATGATCACCACGGCGGGCGACGAACAAATCCCCATCCCGCGCTTCGCGGCTATCGGTGATGACGCGGTAAATGGCCAGCGGGTGGGGGGATGGGGGGGTAATCGCCTGCCCCAAGGCCGCCTGCAAATCGGCATGATTCCACAGCACGGGTTGGGGATGGTGGGAGTTGGGGGGTAAAGTGGCGGTCATCAGGCGCATTGCCCCAAGCTGGCGTTGGCGTGGTTGTGGGGCGTGGCCAGCCCACCAAGCGTCGCCAACACCTGTTGCGCCACCAATTTATCATCAAAAGGCTTGGTCACCCCCGCAACCAGCTGCCCTTGCTCATGCCCCTTGCCCGCGATGACCAGATTGTCGCCGTGGCTAAGCTGGCCAATCGCCTGAGCAATCGCCTCAGCGCGATCGCCAATCTCATGGGCGTTGGGGCAGGCGCTTAAAATCGCGGATCGAATCAGGGCGGGATCCTCAAAGCGCGGATTGTCATCGGTCACATAGACAACATCGGCCAGGCGTTGGGCAATATCGCCCATAATGGCTCTTTTCGTGCTGTCACGATTGCCGCCACAGCCAAACACCACATGCAGTCGGCTGCCCGCACCCGCGGTATGCTGACGCACGCTGGACAGGATGTTTTCCAGGCCGTCAGGGGTATGGGCATAGTCCACCACCACCCCCGCGCCATTGGGGTGATGACCGACCAACTCTGCCCGTCCCGCAATGCCCGCCAACTGATCCAGATGGGGCAGAATCGCGTCCAAACCAACCCCACTGCTAAGAACCAGTCCGATAGCGCCCAGCAGGTTGTACAGCTGGAACTGGCCAATCAGGGGTAGGGTGATGGGATAGGATTGGCCACCATGATGCAGGCGGGCGGACTGCCCCAGGGTGGTGGCCTGCCATTGGTCAAAGCGCAAATCGGCGGCGGCGGCCTGGCCAAAAGTCATCAGCCGATGGCCGCGGATTTGACAAAGACGCGCCAAGTCCTGACCATAGGGGGTGTCAATATTGATAATCGCGCACGCCCCCCGTGGCAACAACACCGCAAACAGCCGTGCCTTGGCCGCAAAATAGGCCGCCATGGTGCCGTGATAGTCCAAATGATCCTGCGTCAGGTTGGTAAAGACCGCCGCGTTCAGGGCAACGCCATCCAACCGATGCTGAACCAGGCCATGGCTGGCCGCCTCCATCACCGCATGCTGCACACCCTGCCGCGCCAGGGCGGCTAAGATCGAATGCAGCGATACGGGATCGGCGGTGGTGAGGGAGGGGGCGGGCGGCACGTCGACAGGGCTAACCACGCCCAGGGTTCCAAGGCTGGCGGCGGGCAATCCCTGCAACTGCCAAAGCTGGCGGGCAAATTCAACGGTTGAGGTTTTGCCGTTGGTGCCGGTAACCGCCGCCATAAAGCTGGGTTGGCCAGGTTGAAAAAAGGCCGCCAGTCTGGCTAGGGCTTGGGTTGGCCAGGGGTGGGGAATGCAGGGAATTTTGCCCTGCAGCGCGGGGTCAAGATCGGCAAAATCCTGGGCTAGGATGGCGACTGCGCCGGCCGCTATCGCCTGTTCCGCAAAGCTTAGCCCATCGGCCTTTGCGCCCCGCACCGCCACAAACAAATCGCCCGCCTGAACCATGCGGGAATCCGCCGTTACACCACCGATTAGGGGATCACCAAATCCCGAAGGGTTGCTGACGTCAGCGATCGTCAGCAGGGTGGAAAGAGGCCAATTCGGCTTTTGGGGTAAGGGTTCCATTAGGCATGCTGTCGGGAAGGGGGGTGGAGGATAAGCCGTTGGGAAGAGTTAAGGCCGCCTGAATAAGGGGATCTTGCTCATCGACGGGCATAATGTTTAGCAGGGTTGCCGCCCGGCGGACGATGTTGTGCACCACGGGGGCGGCGGCCATTCCGCCCGTTGGGGTATCGCGGCCAGCCTCAGCCTTTGGCTCATCCACCAGAATCAGGGTGGCGTATTGCGGGTTGTTAATCGGAAAGGCCGCCACAAAGGATGCCAACACCGCATGCCCTGCATAGCCGCCCGCAACACTTTTTTCTGCCGTGCCAGTTTTGCCGCCAACGGGAATGCCCGCAACATTGGCGCGCGACCCCGTGCCATCGGTTACCACCGCGTACATCAGCTTGCGCATCGCGGCCGAGGTTTTGGCGGAAACAACCTGGGTTCCTGTGGCGATTGCCTGATCGGTTTTTAAGAAGGTAGCGGGATGATAGACCCCGCCGTTGACCAAGGCCGAAACCCCACTGACCAGCTGCAACGGGCTAATGGCGAGTCCATGACCATAGGATGCAGTGACAGCATTAATGTCGCGCCATGGGTTGGGCGTCATCGGCTGGCCAACCTCAGGAATTTCCATTTTGGGTTTGGCCAGAAAGCCCAACTGTTTAAAAAATTCCTGTTGGCGTTCACGACCAACGGCCAGGGCGATGCGCGCTGACCCAATGTTCGACGAGTACATCAGCACTTCGGGAATGCTAAGCCAGCGGTTTTTGGCGTGAAAATCGCTGATGGTAAAGCGGCCAAAATGCAAAGCCTGGGTGGCATCCACCACATCGCTTAGCTTAAACAGGCCAGATTCCAGACCAGAGGCGATGGTAAACAGCTTAAAGGTTGATCCCATTTCGTAAACGCCCAGGGTGGCGCGGTTAAACATCGCCTCTTTCTGGGCATTTTTGCCTGACGCCATGCGGGCAGGGGTTACCGGCGTGCCAGCAGCCGCCTTGGCCAACACTTTGCCCGTTGTTGCGGTAGCAGCGGCAGTTTTGCCAGATGCACCGCTTTTGTTGGGATCATAGTCGGGCAGGGAAACCATGCTGACGATTTCGCCATTGCGCACATCCATCACCAGGCCGATACCACCAACCGCGTTATAGGCCTGAATCGCCTTAAGCAACTCATCCCGCACCACATGCTGCAAACGAATGTCGATGGCCAGCTGAACGGTTTGACCAGCCGCCAATTGCTTGTCCATACCCTTTTCAATGCCGGCAACCCCCAAATTGTCTACATCGCTTAGTCCAACCAGATGGGCTGCATCATCGCCAAAGGGATAGGTGCGGCGCCAATCCGCCTGAAAATAAACCCCTGGCAGCCCCAATCGGTTAACCGCATCGGTTTCCTGCGGCGTAAGGTGGCGCACCAGCCAAACAAAGCCCTTAGAATCGCTTAGGCGTTTTTTCAGCGCATCGCCATTCACTTGCGGCAGGACGGAGGCCAACTTGCTAGCCGTTACCGCGGGATCGCGAATTTGCTTTGGGTTGGCG
>CAISOG010000244.1 GCA_903887035.1 uncultured Holosporaceae bacterium
ACCAATGATCAGAAAAAAACATTGCGTACTGTTATTGGAACACTTCAGGACTTAGGCTTTGTTATTGACAAAGCTGATGATGATTTAGGAACAGTAAGCGCAACTAAACTAGACGGTTTCATGCTCAAAATGACTGTGACCGCAAAACCTCATGGCCAAAAACAAATGTCCGTTCGCGCCAACGCACAGTACAATCTAACGGCTGTTGAGGATCCTGCACCCTATCAACAGTTTTTTGTAGCCTTAGAAAAGTCGATGTTTTTAACCGCGCATGAAGTTGATTAACATTTTGGTGATTGCCAAGTGCATTCTTATTAAATTTCACGGCAGATCATTTTATTTTTCTGCTTTTTGATGATGCCCATTGACCCAACGCTAATTGCACAGGCTGCCCAGCATTTGTTGCGCGGGGGGCTGGTGGCCTTTCCGACCGAAACGGTTTACGGCCTGGGCGCGGATGCGGGCAATGGCCAGGCGGTGGCGGCCATTTATGCCACAAAGCGGCGTCCCGCCATCAACCCACTGATCTGCCATGTGCCCGACCTGCCCGCCGCAAGGGCGCTGGCGGATTTTTCGCCGCTGGCGGAGCGATTGGCCGCCGCCTTTTGGCCAGGGCCCCTGACCCTCGTACTGCCGCTGCGGCCAGGGGCGGGGATTCACCCGCTGGTGACCGCTGGCCTAACCACGATTGCCCTGCGTTGCCCCGCCCATCCCGATGCCCAGGCCTTGTTACGCGCGGTGGGCAGGCCGATTGCCGCGCCCAGTGCCAATCCGTCTGGCCAACTCAGCAGCACGCGGTTCAGTCATGTCCAGCGTGCCTTTAGCGACCAACCCAACATCGTCATCTTGCCCGACAGCCAATCCCCGTTAGGCCTGGAATCGACCATTGTCGATGGTTGCGGCGATACCCCCCGGCTGCTGCGGGAGGGGGCGATTGCCCGCGAAGAATTGCAGGAACTGTTGGGGGGGACATTATTAGGTGCCTCGGCGCAACCGCCATCGTCAGCGACGGGGAAAGCCACCCTCAAGGCGCCCGGCATGATGCGCCGCCACTATGCCCCGCGCAAGCCGCTACGCCTGAACGCCCATGATGTGCGCCCTGATGAGGCGTTGTTGGCCTTTGGCGCCAACCCCATCGCGGGGGCGGCACACAGCCTGAACCTTAGCGACACGGGCAACCTGCTGGAAGCTGCCGCCAATTTCTATGCCATGCTGCATCAGCTGGACAACACCGCCGCCGCCAGCATTGCCGTCATGCCGCTGCCCAACCACGGGCTGGGGCGCGCGCTGAACGACCGCCTGGCGCGGGCGATTGCCGAGGACTAAGTTGATTCAGTCGGGGCTAATGCGAATCACCCGCTGGCGCTGGCCGTAATACGGATGCCAACACAGACAGACCAATGGTGCCGCCAATCATCGACAGCGTCAGCCATGTTGGCCATTCATGGCCGGTGGCATGTTGAATCATAATCTTAAGGCCGATATAGGCCAACAACACCGCCAGCCCGTAATGCAGATAGCGAATTTTCGGCAACAATCCCGCAATCAAAAAGTACAGGGAACGCAGCCCCAACACCGCCATCGCGTTAGAGGTAAAGACGATAAAGGGATCCAGGGTGATGGCAAAAACCGCCGCAATCGAATCCACCGCAAACACTAAATCGGCAAATTCTACCAACACCAGGGCTAAGGCCATGGGCGTAAAAACCCGCCGACCATTCAGTTTGATGGAAAATTTTTGACCGTGCAGCTCGTTGGTAAAGGGCAGAAAACGGCGACACAGGCGGATAATCAGCTTTTGGTCAAAATCCTCTGCCTCATCACCGCCACGCGCCATTTTGTAGGCGCTGATTAACAAAATAATGCCAAAAATATAGAAAATCCAATTGAAATAAGCGATTAGGAAGGATCCCGTCACGATAATCACCGCACGCATCACCAGGGCGGCAATAATCCCCCACAACAAAACCCGCCGTTGCAGGCGCAAGGGAATATGAAAATAGCTGAAAATCACCATAAAGACGACCAGGTTATCAACCGACAGCGACCATTCTACCAAATAGGCGGTTAAAAAGTCGGCGGCGGGCGCCGCCCCCAATTTCTGCAGAATCAATAGGTTAAAGCCCAGCGCTAGGGCAATCCAGGTGCCCACCCAAATCGCTGAGCTGCGCATTTTGGGGATTTTGTCCGCATCGCGAATCATCACCCACAGGTCAAAAATAAACAGGGGCAGGATCACGGCGGCAAAAATGGCCAACAGCTGCTGCTGCGCCGACCAATCGACAAGTGGGGAAAACATTGCGGGGGTGCCCTCATTTGGAATTATAAAATTAAAGATCCGAACCCTAGCGCACCATTTTTGCTTTGCCAAGCCGACCGATGCTACGGCCAACACACCCTCGACTATGGACGGGCAGATAACAGGTAAGGGTTGCTGTTATACGGAGAAAAACGATGGTGAGCGCGCTGGGGCTCGAACCCAGGACCTACTGATTAAAAGTCAGTTGCTCTACCGACTGAGCTACGCGCTCTCACCACCATAATGGGGCTAGCCAACGGATGGCTTAAACCCTAGACCGTGAACCCTAAAAGGCTTAGGCCAGAAAATCAACTCTAAAATCAATCCAAAAATCACCCTTAAAATTGACCCGTTTGGGGATCGGCGGGCGGCGCGGATAGTTGGCCAGATTTTTACCCAAGGGTCGACGGCCGCCTTGCGCTATAACGCTTTGAGCTGCATGGTGATTTTTCAACAAACCGATTTATCTGCCACAACCCCCTAGCCACCGGGCTTGGGATTCGATAAAAGAAGGCATGGGTTGGGGGAATTTGCCAAACGGCACCAATCCCCCTGGCCTATCATCGTCTGTTTTGCCCCCGTATTTTTCCCAAGGTTGTTGCCTTGCTGTCACCAATTGATTTCCTGTTTTACCTGTTTGCTGGCTTTACGCTGGCAGCGGGCGTTGGCGTGATTACCGCCCGTAACCCCGTCTATTCGGTGTTTTTTCTGATTGCCGCCTTTTTGAATGCGGCCGCCCTATTCCTGCTGGCTGGGGCGGAATTTTTGGCCTTTATCCTGATTATCGTCTATCTGGGCGCGGTGGCAGTGCTGTTTTTGTTCGTGGTGATGATGTTGGATATCAATCTGGCCACTGTGCGGGCAGGCTTTGTCCGCTATTTGCCGATTGCGGCGGTGGTTGGGGGCATTTTTGCCGCCCAGCTGATCATCATGCTGCTAATCTGGCAACAGTCTGAAACGCCGCCCACCCTGAACGCCTTGGGCAACAGCCCGATGAATCAGCCTAACAATGTCTATGCTCTGGGGCGGGTGTTGTACACCGACTATTTTGTGGCGTTCCAGACGGCAGGCATCATTTTGCTGATTGCCATGATTGGCGCCATCGTGCTAACCCTGCGGCCACGGACGGGCATCAAAACCCAGGTTATTAGCCAGCAAGTTGGCCGTTTGGCCAGTCAAACTGTCCGCCTGGTCGACCTGAAACCTGGCCAAACACCCCCAACAACGGCTGCAACCACGCCGACTGAGCCGCAGGAAGGTTCGGCCTAACCATGATCTATCCCCCCGCCGTCAGTTCCGCCCATTTTGCCATCCTAAGTGCGCTGTTGTTTGCCCTGGCGATGGCGGGGCTATTCCTGAATCGCAAAAATCTGATTGTCATGTTGATGTGTGTTGAGCTGATGTTGTTGGCCGTCAACCTGATGTTCGTTGGCTTTTCGGCGCAATGGCAAAACCTGACCGGCCAGATTATGGCGATGTTTGTGCTGACGGTGGCGGCGGCTGAGGCTGCTATTGGTCTGGCGATTCTGGTGGTCTATTTCCGCAACCGCCACACGATTGCGGTTGACGATCTTAACAGTTTGCAGGGTTAGGGGAGCATGCTTTTTTCAGCCTTTGATGCCCCTGCCTTTGCTGCTGGCTTTGCCCCGATTGCAGCGGCTTTAGCGGTTTTCCTGTCCCTGATTGGCGGTGTGCTGGGTCGCTTATGCGCGGCTTTCCCCTCCACCCCTCAATTTGATCGCCTGGCGCAATATATCACCAGCGGCCTGATGCTGATCAGCGCGCTGTTGGCCAATTGGGTGTTGGCGCAGGTGGTGACGGGCGGGCATGCCGTTACCGTCCACCTGGCCGACTGGATATCAGTTGGGGATTTCCGCGTGGAGTGGGCGTTGCGCTTTGATGTATTGGCGGCGGTGATGGTGGCAATGGTGACCACCGTGTCGGCCTGTGTTCATCTGTACGCCATCGGCTACATGGCTGAGGATACTGAAATTCCCCGCTTTATGGGCTATCTAAGCCTGTTTACCTTTTTCATGTTGATGTTGGTGACCTCCGACAACCTGATTCAAATGTTTTTCGGTTGGGAGGGGGTTGGCCTCTCCTCCTACCTCCTCATCGGCTTTTGGCATCAACGCGCCAGCGCCAACAACGCCGCCATCAAGGCCTTTGTGGTCAACCGCATTGGCGATTTGGGATTTTTGTTGGGGATTTTTGCCACGGTTGCCGCCTTTGGCAGCACCAGTTTTGATACCATCTTTGCTACCCTGCCGCTGGTGGCGGATTTGTCGCTGAGTTTCTTGGGATTCAGCATTCACGCGCCAACCCTTATCGCCTTTTTGCTGTTTATCGGGGCAATGGGCAAATCGGCGCAGTTGGGGTTGCATGTTTGGTTGCCCGACGCGATGGAGGGGCCAACCCCCGTTTCCGCGCTTATCCACGCCGCCACCATGGTAACCGCCGGCGTCTTTATGATTTGCCGCCTGTCGCCGCTGTATGAATTGGCGCCCAGCGCGCTGGACTTTATTGCGGTGATGGGGGTGGCAACCTCACTCTTCGCCGCTTTTGTCGCGCTGACCCAAAACGACATCAAACGGATTGTCGCCTATTCGACTTGCAGCCAGCTGGGCTATATGTTTGTGGCGGTCGGCCTGCAATCCTACAGCGCGGGGATGTTCCATCTGATAACCCACGCCTTCTTTAAGGCCTTGTTATTCCTGGGCGCGGGCAGCGTTATTCATGCCCTGTCGGGTGAGCAGGATATTCGCCATATGGGTGGGTTGCGGCGGCACTTGCGCTACACCTTTCCGCTGTTGGTGATTGGCAATTTGGCGCTGTGCGGCATTTTCCCCTTTGCGGGCTTTTTCTCAAAGGATGCCATTCTGGAGGCCGCCTATTTCAGCCATTCGATCGTCGCCTTTCCCGTTTATCTAGGTTGCATGCTGGTAGCGGTGATGACCGCCTTTTACAGTTTCCGTCTGTTATTCCTGGTATTCTTCGGATCCCCGCGCCCTGCCGGGTCGGCGCACGGATCGCATGATGATCATCCTGATCATGGTCATGGTCATGGTCATGGTCATGCCGCCCATCATCCGCATGAATCGCCGCCGTCCATGATTCTGCCGCTGTTGCCCCTGGCCTTGGGCGCGGTGGCGGGCGGATTCCTGCTGGAGCCCTGGTTGCTGCACGCCGTCGACAATTTCTGGCAGAACAGTTTGGTCGTTCATGATCATCATCAGGATATTTCGATGCTGGTTAAGTGGGCACCGCTGTTTGCGGCGCTGCTGGGCATCTTTCTGGCCTGGCTGTTGTATATTGCCAAGCCACGCTGGCCAGCCGTCATCGCCACGCGGTTGCGCGCGCTGTACCAGCTTTCCTATCGCAAAATCTATGTGGATGAGCTGTATGGCTGGCTGATTGTTCGCCCCTTGGAGCGTGCCGGCGGCCTATTTTGGCGGTTTGTGGATGTGCGGGGAATTGATCGGCTGGGCCCCAACGGGGTGGCCGGGGTGACGGCCTGGCTGGGGCGTATTAGCCTACGTTGGCAAAGCGGGTTGGTGTATCATTATGTGATTGCGATGGTGATGGGGCTGATGGTCGCCCTAAGTTTACAAGCCTATGGCCAGGGTGATATCCGTCATCTGTTGGC
Source organism: uncultured Holosporaceae bacterium (assembly GCA_903887035.1). Taxonomy (GTDB): domain Bacteria; phylum Pseudomonadota; class Alphaproteobacteria; order CAISOG01; family CAISOG01; genus CAISOG01. The sequence continues at coordinate 5,946 of CAISOG010000244.1, forward strand.
AGGATTATTGAGATAGCCATGAACAGCATTCAACCCAACACCCTGTTACCCATCCTGATTTTTGCGCCGGCGGTTATCGGGCTGTTGCTGGCGCTGGCCTATCCGCTGATGGCGCGCCCATGGCGTGAGGGGGTTATCCAGAAAATTGGCCTGGCCACCGCGGTGATTAGCCTGCTGGCGGGGTTTTGGCTGGCTTGGCAGTTTGACACGACGCAGCAGGGGTTTCAGTTTGTCACCAATCTTAGTTTTGGCGCGGGCACCATCATTCCGATGACCTTCAGCTTTGGGCTGGATGGATTGTCGTTGACGCTGATTATTCTAACCGCCTTTTTGATTGTGCTGGCATTGCTGTCGGGTGAACAATCGCTGCACCAACGCAAAAGCGGCTTTGTGATTAGCCTGTTGATTTTGGAAAGCTTTTTGCTGGGGGTCTTTGGCAC
>CAISOG010000245.1 GCA_903887035.1 uncultured Holosporaceae bacterium
ACCGTTCGTGCTCTTGCCGCTGAACGAAAAGCAGCAGCAACCACAACAATCGTCAGAGCCTTTTTAAACCATCCGTACTGTAGGGCGCGTTCTACGGAATCAGGCTGATATGCGGGTAACAGCTGAGCATCGCAATAGAAACTAGGAGGCTCTGAGTCTGCCGCCCCCGAACTAGACCCTGGGGGCTCGGGTTCCGTCGAACCCACATCTCCTTCATTCTCCGCACATCCAGGATACGGGCGTGGGGTAGAATCCGAAACAGCAGCTCTGGCTGGTCGGCGCAAGGAAACTAAAGACTTTTTAAGGAAAGGACGCAAGTTGGGCAGAGCAGAAAAAACCTGCGTTATTTTTATCGCTGCCGCCCTATCGGTGCAAGATAAATTTTTTTAACGATAAAAATGAATTGCGGCTTTTTTTAGGGCATCATTTGCCGCACGTCGGTCAGACGGCCAGTGATGGCGGCGGCGGCGGCCATTTCAGGGCTCATCAGGTGAGTGCGCCCCCCGCGCCCCTGCCGCCCCTCAAAATTGCGGTTGGAGGTTGAGGCGCATCGTTGGCCAGGCTCCAGCCGATCGGCGTTCATGGCCAGGCACATGGAACAGCCAGGTTCCCGCCATTCAAAACCCGCCTCCACAAAAACGCGATCCAGCCCCTCTGCCTCCGCCTGCTGCTTCACCAGGCCGCTGCCCGGCACCACCATCGCCCCCACGCCCGCGGCCACACAGCGCCCCTTCGCGATGGCGGCGGCGGCGCGCAAATCCTCAATCCGCCCATTGGTGCAGCTGCCGATAAAGACGCGGTCAATCGTAACGTCTTGCAGGGGGGTGCCAGGGGTCAAGCCCATATAGGCCAAGGCCTGTTCTAGGCTGCGGCGCTGATCCGGGTCGCCAACCAAGGCGGGGTCAGGCACTTGGCTGGTAATCGCCGCCACCTGCTCCGGATTGGTGCCCCAGGTAACTTGGGGGGCGATGTCGGCGGCCTGCAAGCGCACCTCTTTATCAAAAACCGCGCCCGCATCGCTGTGCAGGCTTTGCCAATAGGTCACCGCCTGATCCCACTGGTCAGCCGTAGGCGCAAAGGGACGCCCCCGCAAATAGGCAAAGGTGGTGGCATCGGGGGCAATCAGCCCCGCCCGCGCCCCCGCCTCAATCGACATGTTGCAGATGGTCATGCGCGCCGCCATTGGCAGATCCCGTATCGCCTGCCCCGCATATTCGATGACATGGCCTGTACCGCCCGCCGTGCCGATGGTGCCGATAATGGCCAGCACGAGATCCTTGGCCGTCACCCCAAAACCCAACTGGCCATCAACGGTGATCCGCATGTTTTTGGCGGGGCGGGTGACCAGGGTTTGGGTGGCCAGCACATGTTCCACCTCTGACGTGCCGATGCCAAAGGCCAACGCGCCAAAGGCACCGTGGGTGGAGGTATGGCTGTCGCCGCAAACGATGGTCATGCCCGGCTGGGTCAACCCCTGCTCAGGCCCCACAATATGCACAATCCCCTGCCGCACATCGGACAGGGAGAGATAGGGCACGCCGAAGGCCTGGCAATTCTGCTCCAGCGTTTGCACCTGCAGGGCGGATTCGGGGTCGCTGATCCCGCCCGCGCGATTGATGGTGGGGACGTTGTGATCGGCCATGGCGATGGCGAACTGGGGTTGGCGCACTGGCCGCCCCGCCGCGCGCAACCCCGCAAACGCCTGCGGGCTGGTCACCTCATGCACCAAATGGCGGTCGATGTACAGCAAGACGGCTCCATCGGGCAGGGTGTCGACCACATGCTGGCGCCAAATTTTTTGAAACAGGGTCAGGGGTTGCACTGCAGCGGTGGTGGCGGGCGTGGAGGTTGAGCGGCTGCTGGCCATCAGGGTTCCTTACGGTTGCGGATCACAGGGGTTATTCGGCGTGTTGATTATGCCAGGATAATAAGAGAATCCTACCCCAATTACCATGCCCCTTAACGTGTCATGCTACCCTTTATGGGTAGCATCTCTAATCCTGGCCATCGCACAAGAGGCCAACCAGCCATAGATCCTACCCAACATTTCTCTTATTGGGGGGTAGGATGACAACAGAGAGGCGGGAATGGAGGCGAGTTTTTATGGGTGGCATTCCCCCTCACCATCTTTGGTTGTGGGGGCGGGATTCCCCCTCCCCCTGCGGGAGGGGGTTAGGTGTTTAGTCCCACGATGAAGAGGTGAGGGTTGGCATGGAAGG
>CAISOG010000246.1 GCA_903887035.1 uncultured Holosporaceae bacterium
GATAACTTCTTCATAGGGTTCTTGGCGTTCGCCCGCCACCTGCCGCATAATGACCTGCGGGCGTGATACCGACAGCTCAAAGCCCTCCCGCCGCATGGTTTCGATCAGCACGGCCAGTTGCAGCTCACCGCGCCCTTTCACCACAAAAGTTTCGGCGCGATCGCCCGGTTCAATTTGCAGCCCAACATTCACTTCGGCTTCAGCGGCCAGACGGCTACCGATTTCGCGGCTGGTCAGCTTTTTGCCCTCTTGGCCGGCCAGCGGGGAGTCGTTGACGCTAAAAGTCATGGCCAGGGTGGGTGGGTCAATCGCTGGGGCGGGCAGGGCGTTGGCCACCGCCTCATCACACACCGTGTGGCTTACGAAAACTTGGGACAGGCCAGCCAGGGCGACGATATCGCCAGCCAAGGCCTCCTCCACCGGGCTGCGGGTCATGCCACGAAAGGCCAGAATTTTGGTGACGCGGCCGCGCTCCAACTCCTTACCATCGCGATCCAACAGCTTAACCTGTTGATTCACCTTAACCCGTCCGCTGTGAATACGACCCGTGACCAGGCGGCCAACATAGTCGTCACGCTCCATCATGCTGGACAACATCGAAAAGGGTGCATCCAGCTGCACAGGTGGTGACGGCACATGGGTCAGAATCAGATCCAGCAATACGTTGCAATTTTCGGTTTTCACCGCGGGATCGGTGCTGACCCACCCCTCACGTCCGACCGCGTACATAATGGGAAAGTCCAGCTGTTGTGGGGTGGCGCCCAGGGTGTCGAACAGGTCAAAAACTTCGTTCACGACCTCATCAATCCGCGCATCCTTACGGTCAATTTTGTTGATGACCAGGATCGGGCGCAGACCCAGCTTCAACGCCTTGCCCAGCACGAATTTGGTTTGCGGCATGGGCCCCTCTGAGGCATCCACCAACAGGATGGCGCCATCCACCATGCCCAACACCCGCTCAACCTCACCCCCAAAGTCGGCGTGGCCAGGGGTATCCAGAATGTTGATTAGATTCTCGCCATAGGGCACCGCGGTGTTTTTGGCCAAAATGGTAATGCCGCGTTCCCGCTCCAACGCATTGGAATCCATCGCGCGGTCAACCAGCTGGCTGGCGTCACGCATGTTGCCATATTGTTTCAGCAAGGCATCCACCAGGGTGGTTTTGCCGTGGTCAACGTGGGCAATAATGGCAATGTTACGAATATGGTTGGGGGTGTAGTTGGTCATCAGGTCGCCTGTTTGGTCTCAAGTCAAAAAATTTTAGGGCTTATGCCCAATACCTGGAACCACCAACCAAAATGACAGATAGTGTTCAACAGGAACATCGTTATTCAACCATTAACAGCGATTGTCAATTAGAATGTTGCTGCTGTATCAAGAAAACTGCCCAATTTCTTTGCTGGTGGTGCCAGCGCCCCTCCCTTACCCTTGCGATGTTACGGAATGACCGATTATCCCCCTGTGTTGCCGCCCGCTGATTCTGCAAGTGTTGGCGATAGCGCTCCAGAAAGTGACAAGCCTGGCCTGCGCCCCATGGTGGTGGCGGCGGCGGATCGGGGGGCACGGCTGCTGCCCTGGTTGCGGCAGCAGTTGCCGCAGGCGGGCTTTTCCAATCTCAACAAAGCGTTGCGCAGCGGCCAAATCCGCCTGGACGGCAAACGATGCGATGGGAAAGAGCGGTTGGAGGTGGGACAGCTGGTGCGGGTGCCGCCCTTCCTGCGCGTTGCAACCGATACGGATACTAGCCATGAGGGGGGCGGTGGGGGTAACCCGCGCGACGCCGCCATGCTGGCCAACATGGTCATTGCCCGCAGCGCGGAGTGGGTCGCGCTGAATAAGCCCGCTGGCCTAGCGGTGCAGGGGGGGCAGGGGGTGTCGCGCCATTTGGATGGGCTGCTACCGCTGTTGGCGGAGGGGGGGGAGAAGTTGCGGCTGGTGCATCGGTTGGATAAGGAAACCAGCGGGCTGTTGCTGGTCGCCCGTCACGTTGGCGCGGCATCCGCGTTGGCGGAGGGATTTCGCCAGCATCAACTGCTCAAAACCTATTGGGCGCTGGTGTGGGGTCGGCCGACGCGGGCGGAGGGTTCCTGGCGCGCGCCGTTGGAAAAGCGCGGGACGGGGCCTGATCAGCGGATGGTGGTCGATGCGGCGGGGCAGGATGCCATCACCCACTATCGCCTGCTGGCCTATAACCAGGCCGCCAACATCAGCTGGCTTCAGCTGCAACCCCACACGGGCAGGATGCACCAGTTGCGCGTGCATTGCAGCGATGCGGGCATCCCGATTGTGGGCGACAGCAAATATGGCGCCGTGGGGGATATGGCCGCCCCCAATCGAGCCCTGGCGGGGCGGTCATTGGGGTTGAGCCGTGGGCATCTGTATCTGCACGCCTACAGCCTGCAGCTGCCAGAGCTGCCCGCCCCGTTGGTGGCGCCGCCGCCCGCCCCCTTCACCAACGCCCTCCGCCTTCTGTTTCCAGAGGGGTGATGTGCATGGCTAAGAA
>CAISOG010000247.1 GCA_903887035.1 uncultured Holosporaceae bacterium
ATAGGCCAGAATACGAGAACGGTTATTATGCTGCCTTTGTAATTGACCCTGATGGCCATAACATTGAGGCTGTCTTCTCCAAAAAATAGCTATTTATGGCTATCCCCCTAACCCGCCAAATACTGTTGCAGGGGGAGGACTTGGAAGTTGTCCTGCTGCATGGCGGCGATGGCGGCAACCACGGCGCGGGTTTCGGCCAGGGTGGTGTAGTGCGGGATTTTCAGCATCAGGGCGGTGCGGCGAATGCTGAAGCTGTCGGCAATGGCCTGCGCGCTTTCGGTGGTGTTGATGACCAGGGCGATGGTGCCGTTGATCAGGCTGTCCACGATATGCGGCCGCCCCTCCAATACCTTATTGACCCTGGCGACCGCCAAACCCTGCTGGCTGAGATAGTCGGCGGTGCCGCTGGTGGCGACCAGGTCAAAGCCCAGCTCTAACAAACGGTTGGCCAGCGGTACCAGACCCGCCTTATCGCTATCCTTCACCGACAAAAACACCGTGCCCGCGATTGGCAGCCCCAGCCCTGCCGCCAATTGCGCCTTAGCAAAGGCACGCGGGAAATCGCGGTCGATTCCCATCACCTCGCCCGTGGAGCGCATTTCGGGCCCCGCCAACACATCGACGCCAGGGAAACGGTGATAGGGGAACACCGCCTCCTTCACCGCGCTGTGTTGATGCTTGGGGTGCAGGTCGCCAAGGTCGGCCAGGCGTGCCCCCATCATCAGGCGGGTGGCATGTTGGATCAGCGGGACGCCCGTGGCTTTGGCGACAAAGGGCATGGTGCGGCTGGCACGCGGGTTGGCCTCCAACACATAAATGGTCGGGGTGGCGGTGGCATCATGCGGCAGCTGGATTGCAAACTGCACATTCATCAGCCCCTTAACCCCCAGGGCGATGGCTAGGCGTTTGGCCTGCTCCGCCAACTCATCCTGCAGCTCCTGGCTCAGGGAAAAGGCGGGCAGAGCGCAACAGGAATCGCCCGAATGGATGCCGGCCTCCTCAATATGCTCCATCACCGCCGCGACATGGGCGGATTCGCCATCAGCCAACACATCCACATCCACCTCAATTGCGTCGCGCAGGAAACGGTCGATTAACAGCGGCTTATCGGCAAACTCGTTGGCATGTTTCAGCAGGTAGTCTTCCAGCTCGCTGTCATACTGCACAATCCGCATCGCCTGCCCCCCCAGGACATAGGAGGGGCGCAGCAGCACGGGATAGCCCAGATCCTGCACCGCGCGTCGCACCTCGGCGGCGGTATGGGCAATCGCGCTAGGCGGTTGTTGCAGGTTCAGGCTGTCCAGCAGGATGCGGAAGCGGTCACGATCTTCAGCAACATCAATGGCATCGGGCGGGGTGCCCAGAATCGGAATGCCTGCCGCCTGCAGCCCCGCGGTCAGCTTCAGCGGGGTTTGCCCGCCCAACTGCACAATCACGCCCAACAGGCGGCCGCTGCTTTGCTCATTGGCAATCACGGCCAACACATCCTCCACCGTAATCGGCTCAAAATACAGGCGGTCGGCGGTGTCATAGTCGGTTGAGACGGTTTCAGGGTTGCAGTTGATCATGATGGTTTCGATGTTCATGGCTTTCAGCGCGAACACCGCCTGCACACAGCTGTAGTCGAACTCAATCCCCTGGCCGATGCGGTTGGGGCCGCTGCCGATAATGACCACCTTGTCCCGCGTGGACGCGGTCGCCTCCGTCACCGGCAGCACGGGGGGCAGCGGTTCATAACTGCCATAGAAGTAGGAGGTGTGGGCGCGCAGCTCACCCGCGCAGCTGTCGATGCGGCGAAAGCTGGGGGCTATGCCATGCTGGGCGCGCAGGCTGGCGATAGTGGTGGCAGAGGTGTTGGTCAGGGCGGCCAGGCGGTCATCGCTGAACCCCTGGCTTTTCAGGCGGCGCAGCGCCAGCGGATCTTGCGGCAGCCCCTGTTGTTGCAACAGCTGCTCCATCGCCACCAGATCAGCAATCTGGCGGACAAACCAGGGGTCAATGCCGGTGGCCTGGCTGATGGTGTCGGCCGCCACCCCCTGGCGCAAGGCCTGTGCCACCACCAACAGGCGTTCGGGCTGGGGCTTGGTCAAAATCGCCAACCAGGCCTCAGGCGTTTGCGGGGATTGCAGCGCGGCCAAGCTGGCGGGCAGTTCCAAGCCATGCAGGCCAACCTCTAACCCGCGCAGGGCTTTTTGCAACGATTCGGCAAAGCAGCGGCCAACCGCCATCACCTCACCTACCGATTTCATGCTGGTGCCCAACACCGCCTCAGCCCCTGGGAACTTGGCAAAGGAAAAGCGGGGGATTTTGGTGACCACATAGTCGATGGTCGGCTCAAAGGCGGCGGGGGTCGTTTGGGTAATGTCGTTTTTCAGCTCGTCCAACGTGTAGCCAACCGACAGCAGGGCGGCAATTTTGGCAATCGGAAAGCCTGTTGCCTTGCTGGCCAGCGCGCTGCTGCGTGACACCCGCGGGTTCATTTCGATTACCAGCTGGCGGCCAGTTTTGGGATCAACCGCGAATTGGACGTTCGATCCCCCCGTATCCACCCCAATGGCGCGCAAGATCTGAAAGGCCGCGCGGCGCATCTGTTGATACTCTTTATCGCTTAGGGTCATGGCGGGGGCGACGGTAATGCTGTCGCCGGTATGAATGCCCATTGGGTCAATGTTTTCGATGCTGCAAATGATGATGCAATTGTCGGCGCGATCCCGCACCACCTCCAACTCATATTCCTTCCAGCCCAATACCGATTCCTCAATCAGCACCGATCCCACGGGTGACAGGCGCAGGCCGTGTTCGACGATCTGCCGAAACTCCGCCAGGTTAAAGGCTGTTCCACCCCCCTCACCCCCCAGGGTAAAGGAGGGGCGGATGATGGCGGGCAGGCCGATGTTGGCCAATGCCGCCTCAGCCTCCGCAGCGGTATGCACCACCTGGCTTTTCGGTGATTCCAGCCCGATTTCGGCCAGCACTTCACGGAACAGTTGCCGATCCTCTGCCTTATTAATCGCCTCGGCGCGCGCGCCAATCAGCTCAACCCCAAACTCGGCCAGCGTGCCATCCTCATGAAGCGCCATGGCGGTGTTCAGGGCGGTTTGGCCGCCCATGGTGGGCAGCAGGGCATCGGGACGCTCCGCCGCAATCACCCGTCGGACAAAGGCGGGGGTAATCGGTTCAATATAGGTCGCATCGGCAAATTCGGGGTCGGTCATGATGGTGGCGGGGTTGGAATTGACCAGGATGATGCGATACCCCTCCGCCTTTAACGCCTTAATCGCCTGCACCCCCGAATAGTCAAACTCACAGGCCTGGCCAATCACAATCGGCCCCGCGCCGATAATCAGGATGGAACGAAGGTCGGTGCGTTTGGGCATAGGGGGCTCTCTTACTCTACAATCTCAGGGGTGGCGGGGTTCCCGAATCGATCTGGTAGCACCCGCACAAACGACGCGAGCATACATGGCTTAACGCGGGGGGGGAAGGGGGTGTGTAAAGGCACCGCCACTCCTTAACCCCGCCATCTACTCCACCGTTACCGATTTGGCCAGGTTGCGGGGTTGATCCACATCCGTCCCCCTGGCCACCGCGCAATAATAGGCCAACAGCTGCATCGGCAGGGTGTAAACCAACGGCGCGGTTAGGGTGCTGGTGGTGGGCAGCGCCAACGGGGTAATGCCAGCTTGGTTGCCAAAGCGTTGGCAGCTGGCCGCGTCACTCAGCAGGATAATCGGCGCGCTGCGTGCCATCGCTTCTTGCATATTGCTTAAGGTTTTTTCCTGCAATCGATCGGGCGGCGCCAGGGTGATGACGGGCACACCGCTGTCCAACAGGGCAATCGGGCCATGTTTTAACTCGCCCGCTGGGAACCCTTCGGCGTGAATATAGGTCAATTCCTTCATCTTCAACGCCCCCTCCATCGCCACGGGATAACAGCTGCCCCGCCCGATAAACAGGATGTTGCGCGCCTCGGCCAGCTGCACCCCAATCCGCCGATAGGTATCATCCTCCGCCAGCACGGCAGCGAATTGGCCGGGCAGATCGGCAAAGGCGGCCAGATGGGCGCTTAACTGTTCCGCATTAATCACCCCACGCCCGCGCGCCGCCGCCAAACACAGGGCGGCCAGCACGGTCAGCTGGGCGGTCGATGCCTTGGTGGAGGCAACGCTGATCTCTGGTCCCGCATGGGTGTGCAGCACGATATCGGCCTCCCGCGCCATGGTGCTGGTCGGGACATTGACGATGGCCAGGGTTTTTTGCCCCCGCTCCTTCGCAAAGCGCATGGCGGCCAGGGTGTCGGCCGTCTCACCCGACTGCGACACAAACACCACCAGCTCCGCCATTTGCGAACGGGTGGCGCGATAGCGAAACTCCGACGCGATATCGACAATAGCGGGCAGAGCCGCCAACTCCTCAAACCAATATTTGGCCACCATGCCAACGTAAAAGGCGGTACCGCACCCAACCAGGGTCACATGGTGCAGCTTAGCCCAATCGATTCCAGGCAGATCGATGGTCAATTGCCGCTCAAGCGGGTTGATAAAGGGCAACAGGCTGTCAACCACGGTGGCGGGCTGCTCATGAATTTCTTTCAACATAAAGTGCGGGAACAGCCCCTTATCGGTTTGTTGGCCGTTCATGGCCAGGGGCTGGCTTGGCCGCGCCACAACCTGGTTATCGGCGTTGTAGATCACCGCCTGCATCGCGCTCAGCACGACCCAATCCCCCTCCTCAAGATACGTCACCTGATCCACCATGCCCGCCAGCGCCAAGGCGTCAGAGGCCAACAGATGGGCGGCAACCCCTGTATGGCTATCATCATCAATGGCGGCGTTGCGATAGCCCAGGCACAGGGGGCTGCCACGGCGCGCCCCAATCAGCAGATCGTCATAGCCCTGAAACAGCATGGCAAGAGCAAAGGCGCCGTGCAACAGGGGCAGAGTCTCCGCTACCGCCTGTTGGGGCTTAAGGCCGCGCAACAGCGCCTGATCCAACAAATGCGCGATCACCTCTGTGTCGGTTTCCGAGGTAAAGGTGACGCCACGCTTGGTCAGCTCATCCCGCAGATCCCGATAATTTTCGATAATGCCGTTATGCACCACCACCACCCGTTCCCCCTTATGGGGGTGGGCGTTGCGGGTTGACGGCTCCCCATGGGTGGCCCAGCGGGTATGGCCAATACCAATCGTGCCAGGCTGGTGAAAAGGTTTTTCGGCCAACAGGGTACGCAAATTTTCCAACTTGCCCATTGCCCGCCGCCGTTCAATCTTGCCATCCACCAGAGTCGCCACCCCCGCCGAGTCATAGCCGCGGTATTCCAGGCGCCGTAACCCTTCCATCAGCACATCAACCACGCCGATACTGTTATCATTGTTGATAACCAGATTGGCGGCCGCATCATTGGCCACCGATTGATTCGGCCGCGCGGCGTTTAAATTCCCCAGTCGTCCGACAACACCAACAATACCACACATGGCCAGACCTATCCCATAAGTTGAACGTGCCGATTTTATAGCCCGCCCAGCACCCCCATGGCAAGGCGCGATTGGTAAGCAAATGTAATTGTGGGCTGTCCGGGCAGGCGGGGGAGCTGAAAAGCACGGCAGACATTTCGGCTTGCACTTTGGGGGGGCAAGCCGATACACTTCGCCCACCCCCCTTAAGATTCAAGAGGCCGCCCATGAAACTGTCGCAAACTGTTGGAACAGCGCTAATCAGCCTGATGGTATCCCTGGCGGTGGTGCATTTTGTTGCCCCGACTAAGGGTGGGGCGGGTGTGGTAGCCGCCAAGGAGACCGCCTTTGATCGAATCATGCGCACCAACACCATTCGTTGCGGCTATGTTCTGTATGAACCCTTTGTCCGCAAGGATCCCAACAGCGGCCAATTTTCGGGCGTGGCCGTCGATTTGATGGATGAAATTGGCAAGCTGCTTAATCTCAACATTGAATGGACTGAGGAGGTGGGGTGGGCAACCACCATTGAGGGGTTGCGCAACAACCACTATGATGTGATGTGCGTTGGCTATTGGCGCCAATCACTTGAATCCAAACATGTTTTTTACACCATGCCCTTCAGCTACAGCATGGGCTCGGTGATTGTTCGCCACGATGATCACCGTTTTGATAACAATCTTGATCGCATCAACCAGCCCGATATCCGCCTCGCCACCGCCGATGGGGATGTGGCAACCGCTATCGCCAAACGCGATTTCCTCAAGGCCAAAAACCAACAAGCGCCCAACATGACCAATTTTACCCAGCTGTTTGAGGATGTTGCCAGCAATAAGGCTGATGTAACCTTTGTCGATGATGCCATTTTTACCTCTTACAACAAACAAAACCCTGGCCGTTTGCGGCGGTTGGAGGTGCCCCCGATTCGGGTTTACCAAAACACCCTGGGCTTTTCGCAGGATGAACGGCTAAAATCGATGTTGGACACGGTGGTTATTGAGCTGGTCGAAAATGGCCAGATGGATAAGATCCTGGACAAATACGACCCCGACCAAAAAATGCTGATGCGCCTTAAGCGGCCTGGCCATCCGTAAATCATCGATTCGGAATGGGCTGGCTTTGCGGCTTTATGGCCATCAACCAATCCTTGCCGATGGGCGGCGGGGGAGTCGCGGGGCGCAAGCCCTGCGGTGGGGGGGTGGGTCGGATTCAGTAAGCTTGGTTATGCAGCTGCCTTCATAGGATTTAAAATATCTTCAATTTTTTTGAATAGATCAGAAAACATAACTTTTTGACTCTGATAAACTATTTTACATATGGTTTTCATTAACATATCTTTATTGTCATGTGGGCTTAGATGCTTGGTGAGTGTACGCGCGAGGTCATGATCGTCACTCAAAACCTGAATGCTGTTTTTTAGATTTAACCACTCACTTTCA
>CAISOG010000248.1 GCA_903887035.1 uncultured Holosporaceae bacterium
CGACACGCCATAATCGACGGGCATGGCGGCTGCCTCCAGCATCGCTGTTTCCCCCGCCGCCACGGTGCAGGATAGTCCAGCCGCCGCCACCGCGTCCTGCAAATCTTGATAGGCGTTGTCGTCCGCCACCACCAGATGCGCCGCGCCCAACTGTTGCCCCAATTCTACCAGCGCCGCCACATCCCGATGCGCGGTCAACACCTGTACCCGAAAGCGATCGGGGTCATCCAGGGCAACCTGCACCGCCTTGCGCCCCACGCTGCCACTGGCGCCAAAAATCGATAGGGTAAGGGGGGACGGAGTATTGAGTGTCATCCACCAACGTGTCCAATGGCAGAAATCGAATTCATGATAAAAATAGCCGTTACGGGCATTGTCAGAAATTGACTATCAAAACGATCCAATACCCCCCCATGACCTGGAATCAGATGGCCGCTGTCTTTGGCGTTGCATAGTCGTTTGAAATAGGATTCTAGCAGGTCGCCAGCCTGTGCCAGTAATGAAAACAACGTTAGCATTAAAGCTACAAGAATTATTAGCGGCGCTGTTGGTGGTGTGGTCATAGGGTTGTTAAAAGAGAATGCTAATAACAGAGCTGGCAAATATACTACTAGTAACACGGTTGCTATCCCACAAAAACTGCCGCTTAGCGTTTTTCCTGGACTTATATTTGGCGCCAGCTTGCGGCCACCAATAAATCGCCCGCCTGCATAGCAACCGATGTCGTTAAGAATAATCAAAATCAATGCACCAAGATAAGATGCCCAAGTCAATTCATGTGACAACAACCAGGCTATGGAGGCCATGTAGCTGCCCAATACCGCCGTTACCGCCGTGACCATCGCCAGCCGTTGCCCCAGGCGGCGGTCAGGCCACCATCGGCGAATCAGGCTAACCGCCTCCCAAATCATTAACGGAAATACCACCAGCACATGGGCGGCCAGCAGCCAAAGATTCCCCAGGTATAACAGGCCAACCACGGCGGCAATCAGCACCAGGGATGACAGCGTTCGCAGCCGCAGGTCGCGAAATTTCGAGGGGGTAGGGGGCGTGGCGGTGGAGCCAGAGCCAGAGCCAGAGCTGGCGGGGGCAGGGGCGGCGCTCATCCCACCACGGCGCCAAACCGCCGATCCCGCTGGCTGTAGTGGGTCAGGGCGCTTGCCAACTCCGCCTCACCAAAATCAGGCCACAGCACGTCCATAAACACCATTTCGGCATAGGCCATCTGCCACAACAAAAAGTTGCTGACGCGAATTTCGCCGCTGGTGCGGATAATCAGATCGGGGTCGGGCAAGTCGCCCGTGCTGAGGAAGCGGCCAAAACTGGTGGTGTCGATGTCATCCAGCTTCAGCTCCCCCCGCTGCACCAGGCAGATCATTTGCTTAAAGGACTGCACGATGTCCTGCCGCCCGCCATAGGACAGCGCCAGAGTTAGGTGCAGGCGGTCATTGCCCGCAGTTTGTGCCTCCACACCGTCCATCAGCCGCACAATGTCGGTGGGGAAGCGTTCGCGCTCCCCAATAATGCGCAGCCGTACCCCCTGGGCATGCAGATCCGCCGCCTCAGCCCGCAGATAGCGCCGCAGCATGCTGACCAAAAAGGCCACCTCCATCTGGGGGCGCGACCAATTTTCTGAGGAAAAGCCAAATAGCGTGACGTACCGCACCCCCTGTGCCATAGCGGACTTCACCGTCCGTCGCAACGCCTCAATCCCTTGACGGTGCCCTGCTGTGCGGGGTAGTCCCCGTTTTTTCGCCCAGCGGCCATTGCCGTCCATGATAATGGCAACATGCTGAGGAATTGGGGCAGAATCGACAGACACAGCAACGCCTAAAGGGGGGGGGAGTGGTTGGGGTAGTGGTGGTGGCAGACAGCTAAACGTGCAGGATTTCTTTTTCTTTGTCGCTAAGAATTTCATCAATCTTTTTGATCATCTCATCGGTCAGCTTTTGGATGTCTTCGCCAGCTTTGCGCTCCTCATCCTCAGAGATCTCCTTGGCTTTTTGATGTTTTTTCACCTGCTCCATGCCATCGCGGCGGACGTTGCGAATCGCAACCCGTGCCCCCTCAGCGTATTTGGCGGCAACCTTCACCAGCTCGGCGCGGCGTTCGCTGGTCATCTCTGGCAACATGACGCGCACAACCTGAGCATCGGCGACGGGGTTAACCCCCAGATTGGCATCGCGAATGGCCTTTTCTACCAGCTTCACCATGCCCTTGTCCCACACCTGCACGGTCAGCAGGCGGGCTTCGGGCACGCTGACGGTGCCAACCTGGCTGATCGGCATCAGGCTGCCATAGGCATCAACCTTAACATGTTCCAACAGGGCGGGGTTGGCACGGCCAGTACGCAGGCCGGTAAATTCTTTACGCAGGGAATCCAATCCCGCATTCATTCTTTTTTTTAGGTCTTCATGGATTTCAGCTAGCATCGTCAGGTACCTTGGTTCATGAGTGTTTTGGATGATGGGGGATTAGTTGTGAATCAGGGTGTAGTGGCCGCGCCCTTGCAGCACTTCGGACAACATACCATCCGTGAAGATAGAGCACACCAAAATCGGAATGTTATTTTCCCGCGCCAGGGCTATGGCGGGGGCGTCCATCACTTTCAGGTCGTTGGCCAACACCTGCTTAAACAACAGTTTGTCATAGCGTACCGCATTGGGGTGTTTAACGGGGTCAGCCGAATAGACGCCGTCAACCTTGGTCGCCTTAATCAGGGCGTTACAGCCCATCTCTGAAGCGCGCAGGGCAGCGGCGGTGTCGGTGGTGAAGAACGGATTGCCCGTGCCCGCCGCAAAAATGACCACGCGCCCCTTTTCCATATGGCGAACGGCACGACGGCGCACATAGGGTTCTGACACGGTCAGCATTGGAATCGCCGAAAGAACACGGGTTTGGATACCGTGCTTTTCCAACATGGACTGCATGGCAAGCGCATTAATAATGGTTGCCAGCATTCCCATGTAGTCGCCCGTCGCCCGCTCAATCCCCATATCGGCGCCGGACACACCCCGAAAGATATTGCCGCCGCCAACCACCAAACATATTTGCACCCCCAATTGGCTGACGGAGGTTATCTGGCGTGCCAGATGCTCCATCATCGCCACGTCAATGCCATAGTCCTGGTTACCCAGCAGCGCCTCCCCCGACAGCTTAATCAGAACCCGTTTATAGGGAAGTTCTGACACATCCTTAACCGCAACGGCATTCTTTGGTGAAGCGATGGGTTCTGGCGCTGTGGCAGCTGACTGAGGCATGGTGGCGTTATCCTGTAAGTGTTGTTAGGAAATGGCAAAACAACGCTTAGGCGCGCATCTGAGCCGCAACCTCTTCGGCAAAGTTGTTGGCGGCACGTTCAATGCCTTCACCCAGGACAAAGCGGACAAAATCCACCACCTTAACGGGCTTGCCGCTGGCCTTGGCAAAGGCTTCGATGTGATCCTTAACCTTAATGCTGGGATCCATCACCAGGGATTGCTCCAACAGCACGCTTTCTTCATAGAATTTCTGCAAACGGCCGACAATCATTTTCTCGATTACTTCGGCGGGTTTGCCAGAGCTGGCCGCCTGATCACGCAGGATTGAACGTTCCCGCTCCACCACTTCGGCGGGCAGGCTGTCGGGACTGATGGATTGTGGGTTGGCGGCGGCCACATGCATGGCCAACTGTTTGCCCAAAGATTCCAATTCGTCTTGGTTGGCTTCTGATTCCAACACGACCAGCACGCCCATTTTGCCCAGCCCGGGCGCAACAGCGTTGTGGATGTATCCGACAACCACGCCTGGATTAATTTGGAAATAGGTGGTGCGGCGCAGCTGCATATTCTCACCGATTTTGGCAACCAGATGGGTGAGCACTTCTTCAACCGTGCTGCCACTTGGGGTTTTGCCAGCCTTAATGCCATCGGCATCGCCCTTGGCGGTCACGGCGATGGTGGCGGCGGCGGAAACCAGCCCCTGAAACTCTTCATTGGTAGCAATAAAGTCGGTTTCAGCGTTAATTTCTACCAGGGCAGCTGCGCCAGTACGACCATCCTTGGTGGTGGCAAGACCAATCAGACCCTCGGCGGCGGTGCGGTCAGCCTTTTTGGCGGCGGCGGCCAAGCCTTTTTTGCGCAGCCACAGGGTGGCTTCTTCAAAATTGTTGCCGGTTTCGGTAAGGGCTTTTTTGCAATCCATCATTCCGGCGCCAGTGGCTTCACGCAGCTGGCAAACCGATTCGGCATTGATAACAATAGTCATGTCTTTTCTCCTAAGTTTTCGAGGTTAGCCGATGGCGGCCACGGATTGGGATGGGGCTTCTTCAGCGCTACTTGGTGCGTCAGCAGTTGCCTCCGCTGGGGCGGCAGGCTGGTCATTAGAGGCTGGGGCGGCGGCCGCATCAGCCGTATTTTTGGCCGATGCTTTTGCGGAACCCTTAGCTTTTGACTCTTTGCCTTCTTTGCCCTCTTTGGCTTCAACAACAGAGTATTCTGCCTGCAGCCCAGCCAACACGGCCTGGGCAATCAGGTCGCCGTAAAGGGCGATGGCACGGCCAGAATCGTCATTGCCAGGAATGGGATAGGTGATACCGTCGGGATCGCTATTGCTGTCCAAAATCGCCACCACGGGAATGCCCAGCTTGTTGGCCTCCTTAACCGCGGTTGCCTCACGGTTGGTATCGATGATGAACAGCATGTCTGGCACGCCGCCCATTTCGCGGATACCGCCTAGCGACAGTTCAAATTTGTTGCGCGCACGATCCAAATTCAGCTGTTCTTTTTTGGTGAAGCCTTCTGGATTGGCCAGACGGTCTTCTGTTTCGCGCAGGGATTTGATGGAGCGCGACACCGTTTGCCAGTTGGTCAGCGTACCACCTAACCAGCGGTGATTCACATAGTACTGCCCGCAACGGTTGGCCGATTCGGCTACGACAGGGCTGGCCTGACGCTTGGTGCCAACAACCAACAGGCGGCCACCGCGGGCGGCGTTATCCTTAATCGCCTCCAGCGCGCGGTAAAGCAGGGGGATGGTTTGTTGCAGGTCAATAATATGGGTGTTGTTGCGCACGCCAAAGATATAGGAACCCATTTTTGGGTTCCAACGACGGACATGGTGACCAAAATGCACGCCCGCTTCGAAAAGTTGACGCATGCTGAAGTCTGGTAGATTGCTCATAGGTTTGTTGCCTTCCGGTTGTGCCTGACGGTGCGTTGCCCCCAGCTTTTCTTTTGGAAAAACCCTGTTGGAGACCGGAAATTGTGGTCAACCGACCACTGCACCGCTGTGACGTTGTTAGTGTTACGATGGTAAACCAAGAATCCTTAGCCAACTTTGCTCACCTTGGCAAGCCCTTCTGTATATTCTGTATGTGATGCTGTGCTTGGGGGAATGACGGTTTTGGGATTTGGCTTGACAAAGGATGATGATAGGGCTAGGTACTTAGGATAATTCATTTTTCCATGCAGGTCTGTCATCATGAAAATCGTTAATTCCCTGAAGTCTGTTAAGCTTCGTCACGCCGCATGCCGCGTGGTGCGCCGCCGTGGTCGCGTTTACGTGATTAATAAGGTGAATCCACGCTACAAAGCCCGCCAAGGCTAAAAGCTGTCAGGCTATCAGCATCTTATAAAGTATGTTGATTTGATGTATCCAGTAGGTAGTACTGGTTTCCAGTCAATGCTAATGAAGGGCAGATCTTGCGTTGCTGATTGATTTCTGGTCGTTGCGTGCAATGTTCCGGTTAATGTTGCTTATGGCGTGTTTTATATACATGGGATCTTCGCCCCATTGCACCACCATTTGGCGGGCATAGTTTCGATCGATTTCGTTATAAAATTGAACCACCTTGTTCAAGACAGCACTTTTTCTTTTGTCATTATTGTCAGAGTTTAACAGATGATTCATGACGATAAAATCGCGCTCAGCTATCGCTAAAGCCTGACAGGCAATCCCAAACCCCTCGGTAGCGTTGCCGAACAAAATTTGCTGCGTGGTATCGCGGGGCAGATGAAGCAATTTGCTGAACAACCGTTCAAAACTGCTCACATTGCCCATTCGCAGCATTTCACATAGGACTTCGCCCAAATTGTGTTGGGATCGTTCGATTAAACCAATCAAATGCGTAATGGCGGGATCATGATCCTCAAACCAATTGTCGGCTGATATCAATTCGGCAACAGTTTCCTGCAAGGCATTATCCAACTGATTTGGATCAATCTCAAAATTATCAAGGATATAGTCGCGTAGCGTGCTTGAAACCCAACCATACATTTTTTGTGCCAGTTTCGGCGTGATTTCAGGACGATACAGCAGGAGCGCATGCCAGCTTTCAATGTCTCGTGATTTTGTAACCAGCGTTTCGATGGTTGGATAGTTAAGGCTGGCGGATAAATTTTCTAATAGGATGCGGATAACGTTGACATCATTGGTGTCAACCAAGGCCTGACTGACGTCTCCATCGATACCAAAACGTCTAGCAATTGCCAAACGATGCGCCAGGGATTTTTGTCGCACCAGTAAAATAAGGTCGGGATCCTTGAGTTGTACATTGTATAAGATAACATCTTGAGCAATGTTAATGTTGTCATTAGCAAGTTTGACGATTAAATCGCGCGGAACATTTTTGGCTTTTGCCAATTTCTCTGCCAGAGCTATCCGCACACGTGCCTCAGCATCCTCAGCCAACACATGGCAAATATCATTAAGCATGGTACGTTCTTGTTCTGTTAAGGATGTTTCATGCCGTTGATGCAATTCCCCCACGGCGTGCGCCAATGATTGCCGACCGACCGCGGATCGGTCTTTTGCGAGATCAATAAGATTTTTCATGGTATTATTCAACACAGTTGGATTGTCCTGACAAATGGTTGATTC
>CAISOG010000249.1 GCA_903887035.1 uncultured Holosporaceae bacterium
AGGGTTGATTCTGACCTAAGAGTCTGGAATTCTGACAGCCATGACCCAAGAAATTTTGATAGTCGATGACGAACCGGATATCCGCCGCCTGATTACCCAAATTATGGCGGATGAGGGTTATAAAACCGCTTCTGCCGCCAATTCCAAAGAGGTTTTTGCCTTTTTGGATAAGCGTAAGCCCGATGCCGTTATTTTGGATGTGTTTTTGCAGGGAAGCGACCTGGATGGCTTGGGCATTTTGGAGGAGTTGCGGCGGATGTACCCCCGCCTGCCTGTCATTATGATCAGCGGGCATGGCACCATTGAAACCGCTGTTTCCGCCTTAAAGCGCGGCGCCTATGACTTTTTGGAAAAACCCTTTTCCTCAGAGCGCCTTATCAGCCTGCTTAAGCGCGCGTTAGAGGTCTATCGCCTGCGCGAACAATATGAGGAGCTGCGATCGCAACTGGACGAAAGTTACAGCATTATCGGCGATTCCTCCTGGGCGGATCGCACCCGCAAGGATCTGCCCAAGCTGGCCAAAAGCAACAGTCGGGTGCTGATCACGGGGGCGGCCGGTTGCGGTAAGGAAGCCATGGCCAGGGTGATTCACGCGGCATCCCCACGCGCGGCAGGGCCGTTTGTGGTGGTCAATTGCGCCACCCTGCGGGAGGATGAGTTTGAGCGCGAGCTGTTTGGCTATGCCCTGCATGGCACTAAGGAAAACAGCGCCTATACCAAGGGGCTGTTGGAACGTGCCCAGGGGGGAACCCTGTTTTTGCGCGAAGTAACGGATATTTCGATGGAATGTCAGGGAAAGGTTGCCCGCATCCTGCAAGATCCCAGCTTTAGCCCCGTTGGCATGACCATGCGGTTAACCATGGATGCCCGCATCATCGCCTCAAGCCAAAAGAATCTGGAGACGGAGGTGGCCAAAAACAGTTTTCGCGCCGACCTGTTTTTTCGCCTGAACGTCATTCCCATCACCATCCCCCCCCTGGCCAACCGTCGCGATGACGTCATCCCCCTATCGCAATATTTTATTCAGCGATTGGCGCACAACATGAATTTGGATGTTAAGCCTTTTTCGCCTCAGGCTGCCGCCCTGTTGATGCAACATGATTGGCCGGGAAATGCCCGCGAACTGCGCAACCTGATAGAACGTTTGCTAATCCTGCTGCCCTGGCGAGAACTGCAGGAGATACCCGCGGATGCGATTGCCCAGTTGTTAGGCAATCAGGTTTCCGTCCTTAGCGATCAATCCTCAAAAACTGAGCAAACCATGACTCAAATCTGGTCATTGCCCTATCGCCAGGCCAAGGCACAGTTTGAGCGGGACTATCTGCTGCGCCAGTTAAAATTGCATCGTGGCAATATCGCCCGTACCGCCGCCAGCGTTGGGATTGAGCGTACCGCCCTGCACCGCAAGCTAAAGGCCTATGATATTAAAGAGGTCTAGGGGGATTTGGGGGCGTGCCGTTATAGGCGCGATAAGGTTGGTAACTAGGCCGATTGCAACAGTTTTTTCAGCTCCCGCAATTCCTGCACCAGAAATTTCACCAACTGGGTCACCGATTCATGGTGCATGGGGTGAGCTTGAGCGGTTGATGGCTGCGCATCACTGCTGGCCAGGCTGTTGGGGGGCAAGTCGGATACGGACGCATCAGTCTGCACATCCCGCTTCAGCGCTAACCAGTCTTCTGAGGCCGCGTCACCCAGATGGACGGTGACGGGCAGGTTGGCCGCACTTTGCAGAATCGTTACCCCTGCCTGTACAGGCGAATGTGGGCGCGCCTCTAAACTGCCAGCCTGTCCCGCCAGCTTGTTATCTTTTTTGGCGCTGGCCGTGGCCTTCAACAATTCCTCAATAACAATTCTGGCGCCGCGCAAGCTGTAGCCTTTTTCCTGCACCAGCCGCTTAATTTCGCTCAGCAGGTCTAAATCGGCCTGACGGTAATAGCGCCGACCACCGCTAAGGCGCAGGGGTTGCAACATCGGAAATTTTGATTCCCAGAATCGCAACACATAGGATGGAATGCCAACCCGCTCCGCCGCCTCTGAAATCGTTATATAGGTTTTGGCGTCCTCACCCATCAGCCGCTCTTCCAAGTCGCCAGCTTCCTACGGGTGGCTAGGGTTTAGCCTGCGGCTGATGCAAGGATTTTTTTAACAGCTGGGAAACATGAAAGGTAACCACGCGCCGCGCCGAAATAATCGCATTGATGCCGGTTTTGGGGTTACGCCCCGTGCGCGCCTTTTTCTGGCGAAGGTGAAAACTGCCAAATCCGGTAATCTTAACCTCACGCCCCTGGCTAAGGGTGCCAATAATCTCATCAATTAACCCATCCACCAGCTGGCTAGCCATGGTTTTGGACAGGCCAACCTGTTGACTGATGGCTTGATGCAAATCCGCCTTGGTAAGGGCAGGAGTGGATTTAAGAGTTTTAGCAGCAGGCATAACAATTCTCGACTTAACAAAAAACATTACATTCGGATCAAGGCAGCGCCCCAGGTAAAGCCACCGCCCATCGCCTCTAACAACACCAAATCCCCCGCCTTAATCCGTCCGTCACGCAGCCCAACGTTAAGGGCTAACGGAATCGATGCCGCCGAGGTATTGGCATGTTTCTCAATCGTGACAATAATCTGGCTGTCTGGCAAGGCCAATTTTTGTTGCATGGCCTGAATAATGCGAATATTGGCCTGATGGGGCACCAACCAATCAATATCGGTGCCCTTAAGATTGTGGGTAGCCAACACCGATTGCAGCATTTCTTGCAGTTTTTCCACCGCCAGCCGAAAGACTTCGCGCCCATTCATCTGCAATTTTCCAACCGTTTGCGTGCTGGATGCCCCGCCATCGGTGTGCAGCAGGTCGGCATATTGGCCATTGGCATACAAATGGGTTGAGATAATGCCCGGCTGGCTAAGGTTGCTTGAACCAGAATCGGTTGACTCCATCAACGGCTCAGCCTGCAACACCACCGCCCCTGCCCCATCGCCAAAAAGAATAGCGGTGGTGCGGTTCTGCCAATCCAACAGGCGCGACAGGGTTTCTGCCCCTATCACCAGGGCGTTGCGCACCTGGCCGCTGCGAATAAATTGGTCGGCAACGCTAAGGGCATAGACAAATCCGCTGCACACCGCCTGCACATCAAAGGCAATGGCCAGCTGGTTGCCTAGCTTGCGTTGGACATGAACGGCGGTGGCGGGAAAGGTCTGATCCGGCGTGGTGGTGGCCACGATGATCATCTGAATATCATTGGCCTGCAACCCCGCAACCGCCAAGGCCTGCTGCGCCGCGGCCGTAGCCAGGTCAGAGGTCACCTGCCCCGCGGGCGCAATATGGCGTTGGCGAATCCCCGTCCGCTGCACAATCCAATCGTCGTCGGTTTCGATTTGATGCGCCTCAGCCAGCTGCGCATTGCTAAAGGTTGGCTCAGGCAGATAGCCACCCCAGCCTATCAAACGGGCGCGATAGGCTGGGTGGGACAATTGCGAAGGCACCGGATCGGTCATAGCGGTTATCGGGTTGCCAGGTGGCTCCCTTAGCCCTTCTTAAAGATTTGAATCAGTTGGTCGGCAACCTTCAATCCCTCAGCCCGCGGGCGTTGGAACAGGTTGCGGCCAATGGCGGTGCCGCTACCACCACCGGCGGCGACCTGGCGCATGTTGTTCAACACCGCCTCCTCACTGGTGGCTTCCATGCCGGAAAATACCACCAGGCGACGACCGCCGAAGCAGCTTTGTTTCACATGGGCGACCCGATCGGCCAGCGTGTCTTTTTTGACGCTGGCATAGGCTTTTTTGGCTGCCTCCAGCTCAATATGGGCGGTGGGGGGCTTCACCTTAACGATATGGGCACCCAGTTGGCAGGCCAAATGCGCGCCATAGGAAATCACGTCCAACGCCAGCTCCCCATCCTTACTGACATCGCCGCCACGGGCGTATGACCAGATAACCGCGGCCAGGCCGTGCGCCTTAGCCTGTGCAATCACCTCACGGCATTCCTCCAGAATATCCAGATTTTGGTCAGAGCCAGGGTACAGGGTAAAGCCAACCCCTGCGCAGCCCAGGCGCACCGCATC
>CAISOG010000250.1 GCA_903887035.1 uncultured Holosporaceae bacterium
GGCGCGGGTGAATGCTGGTGTATGATTCGTAAGTTTTTTCTTATTTTGTGCTTGACACCACCGCCCGTAAGCGCAATATGGTATCAGTTGTTGCGCTGCACCATTTTGTGATTTTTTTTCTTATGATGAGAATCAATGTTGCAAGGCAACAAAGCCCAAAAGCTTATCCAACTGCTCTAATCTTTTGTTAAGGAGAGACCAATGACCACCAACAACACTTCAGCCAAAACCAAGGCTGCCGAAGCCCTCAGCGCCACCACCCAGGAAGCCATTCAGGGCGCCATCGCCAACGGCGTTAAAGCCGCTCAAACTTCTGGTGCCGAAGCTGCCAAAGCTGCCACCAAAATCGTCAACCTGGTTGCCCAAAACACCAGCAAGGCCAATTCAACCATGGTTGAATCCTTTGACGGTATGTCCAGCTTTATGCGTGAAAACCTGAACGCTATCAGCAAATCCAGCGCCGACCTGATTGCCGGTTGCGAAAACATTTTGAAGCAGTGCTTTAACTTTGCTCAAAATCAATTGGAATCCAGCCTTAGCGCTCAAAAAGACCTGGTGAACTGCAAAAACCTGCGTGATGTATTTGAAACTCAGGCCGAATTTGCTCGCAATTCCTATGAGCAAAGCGTTAGCGAAATGACCAAAATTTCCGAAAGCTTGATCAAAATTACCAACCAGTCAGCTGAGCCAATTCAAGCGCGCATCAACGTGTCGATTGAAAAAGCGTTCAAATCTGCTGCCTAGGCGGTTTTAACCAATCCCGAAGGGGGCTGGAGGTGTTTGCCTCCAGCCCCTTTTTTTTGTACCATCGAAATCCGTAGAACTTTTCCTAAGGCCATGGTTTTGGTGAGCGTGATGCCCCCGCTGCTATCGCAATTGCAAGTCCAGCTGCAAGCCAGCCTGCCTCCAAATACGCCTCCCCATTGGGGGCAGCAGCAGGATACCGCGACCAAGCCGCGCGAACGCCTGAAAAAACCGCCGCTGTATCGCGTGTTGCTGCTGAACGACGATTTTACCCCGATGGACTTTGTTGTTGATATTCTGGAAACTATTTTCCGCAAAGATCATGAGGAGGCTACGATCGTCATGTTGCATGTTCACAATCATGGGGTGGGGGTTTGCGGTATCTACAGCTGTGAGGTGGCGGAAAGTAAGGTGCAGCAGGTGTTGGACTATGCGCACGCCTTTGGCCATCCGCTTCGCTGCACGATGGAGCGGGCATAGGAAAAGACTTTTACAACAGGGGGGTAACCAATGTTAAGCCGTAATTTGGAAAGAACGCTGCATCGCGCGTTGGATTTTGCCACCCAACGGTACCATGAGTTTGCCACGCTGGAACATTTGTTGCTGGCGCTGACCGATGATCCAGAGGCGGTGGCGGTAATGCGCGGGTGCCATTTGGATCTGGCCAAGCTGCAACAAGATCTGAAGACCTATATCGATGGTGAACTGGCCAATTTGGTTAATCGACAAATTAAGGAGTCTAAGCCAACGGCGGGCTTTCAACGGGCGGTGCAGCGGGCGGTCATCCATGTACAGTCCGCCAGCCGTAGTGAGGTTACGGGGGCAGACCTGTTGGTCGCGATGTTTTCTGAGCGGGAATCGCATGCGGTATACTTCCTGCAAAGTCAGGATGTTACCCGTTTCGATGTCGTCAACTTTTTGTCGCATGGTATCAGCAAATCTTCGGCCAGCCATCGTGACGGCGCCAGCAAGCCCGCCGATCATCAGCAGGAGGAGGGGGGCAGCCCGTCGGAGCGTCCGCATCGCCGCACCCCCAGCGCGCTGGAATCCTATACCACCAACCTGAACGAACGGGCGGCAGCGGGCAAAATTGATGTGCTGATTGGCCGTGAAGCGGAGCTAGAACGCACCATTCATATTCTGTGCCGCCGCACCAAAAACAATCCGTTGTTTGTCGGCGATCCGGGGGTGGGCAAAACCGCCCTGGCGGAGGGGTTAGCCCTGAAGATTGTGGCGGGGGACGTACCCGAAAAGCTGAAGCCCGCGGTTATCTATGCGCTGGATATGGGGGCATTGCTGGCGGGAACCCGCTATCGCGGTGATTTTGAGGAGCGTTTGAAAACCGTCATGAGTGAGCTGGCCGCCAAAGACATGGCGATTTTGTTTATTGATGAGATTCACACCGTGATCGGGGCAGGCGCCACCAGCGGCGGCGCGATGGATGCCTCAAACATCCTGAAACCCGCGCTGGCCAAGGGTGCGTTGCGCTGTATGGGATCAACTACTTATCAAGAATTTCGCAACCATATCGAAAAAGATCGCGCCCTAGCCCGCCGATTCCAGAAAATTGATATTCCCGAACCCAGCCCCAGCGATACCTTGGCCATCCTGCGCGGCCTTAGCGGTGCCTATGAAACCTATCATCATGTGCGCTTTGACCCACCCGCGTTGCAGGCGGCCATCGACCTGTCCACTCGCTATATCCACGACCGCAAACTGCCCGATAAGGCCATCGATGTGTTGGATGAGGCTGGCGCGGCGGCGCACCTGGCCAACAAAAAGGGCGCGACCAGCACGGCTAAGCGTCGCCGCCTGGTAACGGTGGCCGATGTGGAAAAGGTGGTGGCCAGAATGGCGCGGGTGCCCGCCAAACAGGTGACGCATGATGACCGAACCCAGCTGATTCAGTTGGAACGCAACCTGAAAACCATGGTGTTTGGCCAGGATCAGGCGATTTTGGAGCTGTCGGCGGCGATAAAGCTGTCACGGGCAGGCCTGCGTGATGGCGAAAAACCGATTGGCAGCTATCTGTTTTCGGGGCCAACTGGGGTTGGAAAGACGGAGGTGGCGCGGCAATTGTCCAAAGCCCTGGGCATCGAATTGGTGCGCTTTGATATGTCGGAATATATGGAACGCCACAGCATTGCGCGGCTGATTGGGGCGCCGCCAGGATATGTTGGCTTTGAGCAGGGGGGGCTGTTGTCGGACGCCATCGACCAACACCCGCACTGCGTGTTGTTGCTGGACGAAATCGAAAAGGCGCACCCCGACCTGTTCAATTTGTTGTTGCAGGTGATGGACTATGGAAAATTGACCGACCACAACGGCCGCCATGTCAGCTTTCGCAACGTCATTTTGATCATGACCACCAACGCTGGCGCGGCCGATCTGGCCAAACCCGCCATTGGCTTTGCCCATAACAGCAGGGAAGGGGACGATAAGGAGGCGATTAACCGTCTGTTTACGCCAGAGTTCCGCAACCGCCTGGACGCGGTGATACCCTTTGCCGCGCTTAGTCCCGCCGCGATTGAACGCATTGTTGATAAGTTCATCATGCAGCTGGAAATGCAGTTGCAGGAGCGCAACGTCACCATCGATTTGAATAAGGAGGCGCGCGGCTATCTGGCGACCCATGGGGTGGAGCCTGGCTTTGGCGCCCGCCCGATGGCGCGCCTGATTCAGCAGCAGATTAAACAGCCGCTGGCGGAGGAGTTGTTGTTCGGGCGGCTGGCCAAGGGCGGCATGGTGCGGGTAACGGTTAAGGATGGCCGCCTGCACTTCATCTATCCCGACCTGCCCGTGCCCTCAACTGGCGGCGAGGGCGAGAAAACCCTACGTGCCAAACGCAAACCCACCCCTGTTCCGCGTTAGGGGGCGGGGTGGGGTAGAGGAAAAGGCGCTACCGCAAGCCCATCCGCTCCATCACCCCCTGCAGGGTGGGTTTGGCGATGGCGTTGGCGTTGGCCGCGCCGGTGGTCAGCACCTGTTGCAGATAGGCCTTGTCGGCCAACAATTGTTGCATCCGCTGGCCAATCGGGGTCAGGTGATCCACCAAGGCGGCGGTCAGTTTGGCCTTAAAGCCTGAAAATTGGCCGCCCCCCACTTCGGGCAGCACATCGGCCAGGCTTTTGCCCTGCACCGCGGCGTAGATGGTCAGCAGGTTGCGTGCCTCTGGCCGATTGGCTAGCCCCGCCCCGTCAGAGGGCAGGGCGTCGGGGTCGGTCTTGGCGCGCTTAATTTTGTCGGCAATGGTGTCGGCATCGTCCAGCAGGTTGAGGCGCGATTGGTCAGAGGCATCCGACTTGCTCATTTTCTTAGTGCCATCGCGTAGGCTCATCACCC
>CAISOG010000251.1 GCA_903887035.1 uncultured Holosporaceae bacterium
AAGGTAAGGCTGGTGATTGGGATGAAGTCGTAACAAGGTAGCCGTAGGGGAACCTGCGGCTGGATTACCTCCTTTCTGGATGCTGTTTGAAGAACTTGTTCTTCGGACGGCGTTATATATTCAGACCAAGGCCAGGCGCCGTCTTCCTATCTGTTGTGGTACTGATTGTCATTGTTCAAGCCGATAATTCCTTATATCCTAAGCCAGTCACAAAGCACCCGCCCAAGGATTTGTATGTTGCCAACCGCACAGGGTGACAGCGACCGCTATTTGGTTAGATTTTACGAGCAATTCACCCATTTGAATTGTGCCCCAACCCATCTTTCCCTGTTTCGTCCCCATACCGCTGACATAGCCGATTTTCTGTTAAGCCAGGACATTATCTTTGTTGGCTGTGGCAACACCAAATCGATGCTGACTTTGTGGCGTGAATGGGGTGTTGATGGCATTCTTAAGCAAGCCTGGGATCAGGGCATTGTGCTGTCTGGGGTTAGCGCGGGGTCAATCTGTTGGTTTGAGCAGGGGGCAACCGATTCTATCCCTGGCAAAATCTTGCCGATTAACGCTATGGGATTTCTTAAGGGGGCGGTGTGCCCCCATTATGATGGGCAACCCGAACGCGCCAGGGTTGTGCCTGACTATGTTGCGCGCGGTGATATGAAGCCGTGCCTGGCCATCGACAATTCCTGCGCTGTTCGATTTGTTAACGACGAGATTGTTGATTGTGTATCCTCCATCCCTGGCCGCACCGCCCGCATGGTAACGGCCGATGGCTTGCAACCAGATATGAACAGCCGCTTTTTGGGCAGCGAAGGCTAAATTTTCTCTTCAGGAGATCGGGAATCGGGTAAATTGCCCGTGCAGCTTACCGCTTGATTTCGTGAAAATGTTTCAGGCCTGCAATCACGGCGTCGGCCTCCTCCATATTCGTTGGTGCGATAAAGCGTGCCTGTTTAGGAATGGTATCCAACACCCATTGCCGGAAATCATCATGGGCATTACCAACCACAATGATTCGATGATTTGGATTGTTGGGATCGACCGCACCAATGTCATTGCCAGAATCACCCGCAAAAATTAACAGCGCATCTGGATGCTGCGTTTCACAATAGTGTAGCGTGCTGGCCTTAGAGGCTCGTGGATGAAGAATATCAATAATAGCGATAGGCTTTTTTAAATCATAATGGCTGGTGCCCAGGCTGCAACTAATTCGGCAATCTATCAGATCAAGTTTTTTCGATAGTTTTTCAAGATATTCGGGCAGTTTATCAGGCCTATGAAATTCCCAACCATGTAACAAATCGGTACAGTAATTGCCAGAGTCTCCAACAAAAATGGGTTGACCATTTTCATCCAATTCATTCACGATAGACTCAACAACCTGTTTGATATGATCAACATTATAGGGATGTAAGCCTGGCCGATGATGGCTTTTAAGCCATGCAACAAATTTTTGACACGGCTTATAGCCGCCATCCTGCGGCAGCCAAAGTTCTGTACCAACTTTGCAGCTTATGCCGTCAAATCGTATGTTGGTTAAAAGTGGGTCGGACAGCACCCATTCGATGCTTCGCCCCGTTGTGCCATACCAAGGAATTTGATGGGTTTGAACATAGTCTATTAGCTGGTAATAGCCAACCCGCGGCTCACGGGGTTTGCTTTGAAAGCACCACGGGACAAGGGTTGAATCAAAATCCGTAATCAGAACTGGGTGTGACATAGTCGCCCCCGATCTAACGCAATTTCCAGCTTAGGCGGCCTCAGCAACCACAGCGCCCAGGCGCTTTTTCAAACGGCGGGCAGAAACGGGCAGGTCGGCCGATGCGGTGCGACGCACATAGGCATCAATGCCACCGTGGAATTCGATGGTGCGCAAGGCGTGGGTAGTCAGGCGCAACCGCAATTTTTCGCCCGTCGCTTCACTGACCAGGGTCACCATTTGCAAATTGGGCAGAAAACGCCGACGGGTTTTGCGGTTCGAGTGGCTGACATTATTGCCAGTCATTACGCGCTTACCAGAAATTTCACACACACGTGCCATGGTCTTATCCCTTTTTTGGTCGTCTAATCGCTTAGCGAACAACACTTTTAGCGAAGCTGACCACGCAAGTCAAGCGGGTCGTGTGCGTTTTTCGGCCTCACCAGCTCTTTTTCGCCAGCTCTTTCCAGTCAGTTAAGGCAGCGCCCTTTGGCACAAGCGGGGCAGGGGGCGGGCGTGTTGCCTTAAGGGGGTGGGGGCAGTATAAAACTGAAATGATTCGTTGGCGCCCCCTTCCTGACTTGGCAGACTATACCGCAACCGTTGCGATGATGGATCAAGAGGTGGAGGCCTTGTTGGCCGCCAGAAAGCGGCGGGAGCAGGCAGTTGATACAGCTGGCGATAGCGCCGATACCGCCAGCCGCCAACCGCCGCCACCAATGCCAGACCATAAAATTGATCAGCAAATTTGGCTGTTGGAGCATCCGCCGCTGTACACCGCGGGCAGCAGTGCGCGGCCAGAGGAGCTGTTGAACCCAGGCGATTTGCCCGTATACCCGACGGGCAGGGGGGGCAAATACACCTGGCATGGGCCCGGCCAACGGATTGCCTATCTGCTGTTGGATCTGAAAGAATTGCAGGGGGGGCAACCCGACTTGAAAGCCTTTGTGCGGATGTTGGAAGATTGGCTGATTCGGGCGATAGGCCTGCTGGGGGTGCGGGGCTATCGCCGTGATGGCCAAATCGGGGTTTGGGTGGATCGGCCAAGCCCGATGGGGGCTATGCAGCCCGCCAAAATTGCCGCTATTGGCGTGCGGGTGCGGCAATGGGTCAGCAGCCACGGCATCGCCCTGAATGTGCATAACAATCTTTTAAGCTATCAGGGGATTATTCCTTGCGGAATTCATGGCGCTGGTGTTACATCGTTGCATGACTTAGGGGTGATGGTCAGCATGGATGAGGTGGATGGGGCGCTGAAAGCGGCCTGGCAGATTCCTTAGCCGATTGTTATCCCTAAGGAAAATCTTTATCCGTGCGGTCAATCGGCTTAGCGCGAACCCAACCCGTAAAGCAGGAGCGGTCATCCCATGAAAGCAAAATTTAGTCGGTCATTGCAGGCCAATCGACGCAATCGCACCATTTTGGTAGCATTGGTGGCGGTTTTGGCGGTTGGTGCAGTCGGGGTTGGCGGAACCTATGCCGCTAAACAGGCGCGCATTGGAGTGTTGCGGAAACAGTTGGCCGCCCTGTCTGCCCCACTGGTGCTGGATTATAAGGATTCCCGCTACAGCCCTGTGTCGGGCGTGTTGAAATTGCACCAGGTGACGTTGTCGCCATTGGCTGCGGATGGTGCGGCTACCCCCAATGCTGAAGCCGCTGCCGATTCGGTGTGGACGTTGGATACCCTGCGGGTAGAGCCGTTGTCGGGTGGCCTGGCGCGGGCGGGGCGCGTAAGCCTGATTGATAACCAAATTGGCAATGGGTTTTGGCAATCTCTCAAGATTTCTAGCCGCGCTGAGGGGGCACCCGCCGCTGCCCAAGCTGCCGCTTCGCCAACCAGCAATTGGAACAACAAAGCCTTGGGCAACCTGAAAAAATGGGTATTCGGCGATGCCCCGCTGGCCGGCAATGCCAGTTGGTCGTATCAGATTGATGCAGGCGCCAAACAAATCATCCTGTCTGATGTGCTTTTTGAAAATGCCGATGGGCGCCTGTCATTAGATCAGTATCAAATTGACAGCGCGGCCACCAGCTCTGCTGGCACGCCCGCGGTTGCAGTGCAGCTGAACAATTTTCGCTATGTTAGCGCTGATGATGCCGCCGCCGCAGGTGTGGAGGAAACGGATAACGCCGATGGCCAGGCGGAATCTAATGGTGAATTGATGGGCAAAACCCCACCATCCGCGGCTAAGGATGATCCGGTCAAAAGTTTGCTAAAG
The DNA here is from genome assembly GCA_903887035.1 of uncultured Holosporaceae bacterium. Lineage (GTDB taxonomy): Bacteria > Pseudomonadota > Alphaproteobacteria > CAISOG01 > CAISOG01 > CAISOG01. Next base: position 3,919 of record CAISOG010000251.1, read on the forward strand.
ATTGGGTTGTCGGCCAAAGCGGTGGTCAGCAATCCTGACATCAACACCAAATTAACCGAACATGTGTTGGTGGTTGCGGGACCAACCATCGACAGCGATAAGCCCCTGTTAAGCATTGAAAGTGTCACGTCGGTCAACAAGCCTGCGGCCACCAATGGCGGGGTTGAGGAGGTTGGATCAACCATTAAAGGGCTTGAACTGGTGTTCGAATCCATGCCCGAATTATCCGACCTGTCGCCTGAGGAAAGTTTGAAGAAACTGACCCTGGACATTGTGTCAAAGGGGACGCTGGATACCAACAGCCAGGCAGGAAGTTATCAATTTGATA
>CAISOG010000252.1 GCA_903887035.1 uncultured Holosporaceae bacterium
CACACAATCTCGCGTTGCAGGATAAGGTGCGCCGCGCCCTGCAGAACAAGGATTTGTGCCTGGCCTATCAGCCGCTGGTGGATGCCACCACCCATCAGGCCGTTTCGCATGAATGTTTGTTGCGGATGAAAAACCCTGACGGCACGATGATGCCGGCGGCGGAGTTTATCCCCGTTATTGAAAAGCTGGGGCTGATTCGCCAAGTCGATTGGGCGGTGATGGATATGGCGTTGGATGAATTGCGCGCCAACCCTGATTTAGACCTGGGCATCAATGTGTCGCCCGCCAACATCAGTGACGGCCGTTGGTTGAAGCAGTTGATGGAAAATCTGGCCAAGGATCCCAGCCTGGCTAAGCGCCTGGTGGTGGAAATTACCGAAACGGCGGCGATGGATGATTTGGAACAGTCTAGTCACTTTGTGAATGCCTTGAAAAAAAGCGGGTGCCGCATCGCCCTGGATGATTTTGGCGCGGGCTTTACCTCCTTGCGGGAGCTGCAGTATCTGCCAGTCGATATCCTAAAAATCGACCGCGATTTCGTTAAGCTGTTGCCCGACGATGCCGCCTCAATCCGCATGGTGCAAACCCTGGTGGGCTTGGCCAGCGACCTATCGTTGGTCACGGTGGCGGAGGGGGTTGAAACGATTGAGCAGGCCAATCTGCTGAAAGATTTGGGGGTGGCGGTGCTGCAGGGCTATTACTTCGGCAAGCCAACCACGGAGCCCGCCTGGCAAACGGTGGCGGCCAAAAGTTAAGCCGAACCGCCTTATTTGGCCAACCCCTTCCATTTTGTCACCCAGCAAGTTGGGCATTCCCGTTTTGGCATTGTCGTTCGTTCTGGCAACGCTTTGGTTGGCCAAGGTTGGCCAATGGGCGGCTTTCTGATAGGCTTGCAAAGCTATGGGTGGTTTCACGGATAACGGGAGGGTTGGCATGGGGACATTAACGGGTAAGGTTGGGTTGGTGGTTGGCATTGCCAATGAGCACAGCATTGCCTATGGCTGCGCCCGCGCCTTTCGCGATGCGGGGGCGGATCTGGCCGCGACCTATCTGAACAGCAAGGCGGAGGGGTTTGTTCGCCCATTGGCAGAGCAATTGGATTGCCCGATTATCATGCCGTTGGATGTCACCAATCCAGAGCAGCAGGAGGCATTGTTTGCGGCGATTCAGCAGCGTTGGGGGCGGCTGGACTTTCTGCTGCACTCTATCGCCTTTGCGCCGAAGCCGGATTTGCAGGGAGCCTTTTTGGATTGTTCTGCCGCTGGCTTTGCCAGCGCTATGGACATTTCCTGCCACTCCCTCGTGCGGTTGGTGCGTTCGGCCGCCCCGCTGATGGCTAAGGGTGGCAGCATCCTGACCATGAGTTACTACGGCGCGGTGAAAATTGAGCCTGGCTACAACCTGATGGGACCCGTTAAGGCGGCACTGGAGGGCAGCGTTCGGTATCTGGCGGCCGAGTTGGGGGATCGGGCAATTCGCGTCAACGCCCTGTCCCCTGGGCCGATCATGACCCGCGCCGCCAGCGGGTTAAGCCATTTTGATGAGCTGATGGAATCGGTTGCCGCCAAAGCGCCCCTGCACCAGCTGGCCACCATCGACGATGTCGGATCGGCGGCGGCCTGGTTGGTGAGTGATCAGGCGCGCCGGGTAACGGGGCAGGTGATCTATGTTGATGGCGGTGCCAGCATCATTGGTTAATGGACTTGGCTAAGGCTGCGGAATCCGTTTTGCTGGACGCTGCCCATCAAGTTGGTTAGCATTGCCCACTTAGTTTGATTTTTTACG
>CAISOG010000253.1 GCA_903887035.1 uncultured Holosporaceae bacterium
CGGCGAAAGGATTTCAGCCGCAACATCCCCGCCACACAGCCCAAACTGGCGCGCATCAGCGGGCGATGCAGGCCGACCAACACATTTTCCAGCACGCTAAGCTGGCCAAACAGGCGAATGTTCTGAAAGGTGCGGGCAATCCCCGCCCTGGCCGCAAATTGGTGACGATGCAGGCGGTGGAGTGGGATAGGTTGCCCATCCCGCTGCAACCACAGCTGCCCCGCGCTGGGGCGGTAAAAGCCCGTCAGGCAGTTAAACAGGGTGGTTTTGCCCGCGCCATTGGGGCCAATCACCGCCGTAATCTGCCCCGCCGCCGCGCTCAGGCTTAGGTCGTTGACGGCCACCAGGCCGCCAAAGCGCATGGTCAGATGATCGACTCGCAGCAGGGGTGCAGCGGCCGTCACGGCTTGCACGGCGGGACAATCAACCATGCTCATCACGATGCCTCCCCCGCCCTGCCCTGCGCCGCCGCCAACAAATCGGGGCGCGGTTGGCGGATCAGGCCGCCGGGACGCTTCACCATCACCCACACGATCGCCGCGCCAAACAGCAACAACCGATAGTCGGCCAAATCCCGCAACAGCTCTGGCAACAGTACCAGCAGCATGGCGGCCAGCACGACGCCCGCCTGACTGCCCAGCCCGCCCAACACCACCACCGCCAACACCAAGGCCGACTCATTAAAGGTAAAGCTTTCGGGGCTGATGAAGCCCTGCCGCGCCGCAAAAAAACAGCCCGCTATCCCCGCCAACGATGCCCCCAACATATAGGCGGCCAGCCGCAGTCGGGTGACGTTCAGACCCAGGCTGACCGCCGCCACCTCATCCTCCCGCACCGCCTCCCACGCTAAGCCCAGCGGCAGGCGGCGTAGGCGGCGCAACGCCAGGTAGATAAGGCTGACCAGCAACAGGATGATCAGGTACAAAAAGACAATCCGCTGCAATGTCGAAAACTCCACCCCCAGCCATTCATGAAAGGCGATCTGCTCCGCGTTCGGGCTGTTGCTAAAGCTGATACCAAACAGGCTAGGGCGGGCGATACCGCCAAGCCCCGCTGGCCCGCCCGTGACGCTTTGCCAGTTAATCAGCACCAGCCGCACCATCTCCGCAAAGCCCAGCGTCACAATCGCCAGATAGTCGCCGCGCAGCCGCAGCACGGGCAGGCCGACCAGCAGGGCGGCAACGGCGGCGATCAACGCGCTGACCGGCAATCCCCACCAGAACGACAGCCCCCACAGCTGGTTGGCCAGGGCGTAGCCATAGGCGCCCAGCGCGTAAAAGGCGACATAGCCCAAATCCAACAACCCTGCCCACCCCACCACGATGGTCAGCCCAAGCCCCAGCAGCACGTAGATCAGCACGCTGGTGGCCAGATCAATCGGGTAGCGCCCCACCCCTGGCAGAAATGGCAGTGCCAGCAGCAGCAGTATGAGCGCCATACCACCCAACCGCTGCCCCCACCCCTTTGCCATCGGCGACAGTCGGCGGAAACAGTTCTCCCGCCACAATTTTGTATCGCTTAGCGCGACGCGCAACCGTTGCAGCGCAATCGACAACAGCTGCCCCCCCACCAACGCCGCCAACAGCCACAGCGGCGCGTACCAGCGATAGATCAGGGCATCGCCCGTCAGGCGCAGCAGCAAAAACGGACTGGCCAGCAGGGTTAGCAGCAGTGACCAAGCAAAAATGTTCAGCAGCAGCGGCCAGCCGACAACCCTCCGCAGTCCCGATTCACGCGTTACCATCGCTACACCTTACTGACTTCGGGGCGGCCAAACAGGCCGCTGGGGCGCACCAACAACACCAGAATCAACAGGACAAAGGCGGCGACATCCTTATACTCCCCGGGCAGATAGCCTGCCCAAAATGCCTCGACCAGGCCGATAATCAGCCCGCCAACCACCGCCCCACCCAGGCTGCCTATCCCGCCTAACACCGCCGCGGTAAAGGCCTTGAGGGAGGCGTTAAAGCCAATCGCAAAATCAACCACGCCGTAGTGAATCATCACCAACACCCCCGCCACCGCCGCCAATGCGGATCCCAGCACAAAGGTCAGGCCAATCACCCGATCGGTCGCCACCCCCAACACCGCCGCCATCTTCAAATCCTGCGCCACCGCCCGCTGCGCCCGCCCAATACTGCTGCGGTTAATTAGCCAGCTTAAACAGGCCAGGCAGAACAGGGTCGCCCCCCAGATCAACAGCTGGCTATGACCAATGGCCAGGGTGAAATCCGCCTGCCCCTCCACCGGCTGTTGCCACAGCACCAGGTTGCTGGCAAACATCGGCTGCACGGTTTGCACCCGCGCCCCCTGCAACTGCTGCACCGCGTTTTGCAGGAATATCGACACCCCAATCGCGGTGATCAGCGGCGCCAACCGCGGGGCGTTGCGCAACGGGCGATAGGCCAACCGCTCAATCACCAATCCATAACCAGCGGTCAGCAGGCAGGCCAGCAACAGCATGACGGGCAGCACCAGCCAGGGGGCGGTAACGCCCAACGCCGTCAACACGCCCAGGGTCAACACGCCCAAAAACGCGCCAATCATATAAATATCGCCATGGGCAAAATTGATCATGCCCAAAATGCCATACACCATGGTATAGCCTATCGCCACCAACGCATACACCGCGCCCAAGGTTAAACCGTTCAGCAACTGTTGACAGAAGTACAAAAGAGTCAGCGACATAATCAAAAAGCAAAAAACCGCGTGAACCCCACCCAAGCGTTGGAATGGGGGGGGGAGGCAACAGATACACCAGCCAAAAACCTAACAGAACAAAACCGTTTGGAACAGAGTGGAAACGCAAAAAAGGCTTGATTCAATGATTGTAAAGTCTATGATGTCACCCATCACGCAGATTTTTTTAGGAGAATACAGTGACCATCAAAAAATTCATGTCTGCCGCTATGTTTTGCCTGGCCTTGTCCGCTTGTGACACACCAGCCGCTGTGTACCATAAGAAAGCTGTCAGCGATGACAGCGGGGATCGCGTCAGTGTTGGTACCGTGCAAAAGGAAATTCGTGTCGGGATGTCGGGCGCTGACGTCGCTGCCGCCTTAGGTTCCCCCAACATTGTTACCAGCGATGAAGAACG
>CAISOG010000254.1 GCA_903887035.1 uncultured Holosporaceae bacterium
AGGGGGCGGTGCTGGTCGGGGCGCTAAATCCCTATCAGGCTAAGGATGCCTTTCCCCTGTACAACGCGCGGCAGATTTCGGCCTTTGCGATGGAATTGATGCCACGGATTACCCGCGCCCAAAGCATGGACGTGTTGTCCAGCCAGGCCAATCTGGCGGGTTATAAGGCGGTGTTGGACGCGGCGACGGTCTATGATCGCGCCATTCCGATGATGATGACGGCGGCGGGTACTATTGCCCCCGCCCGCGTGCTGGTGCTGGGTGCTGGGGTTGCCGGGTTGCAGGCGATCGCCACCGCCCGCCGTAACGGCGCAATCGTGTCGGCCTTTGATGTGCGTGCCGCCGCGAAGGAGCAGGTGCAAAGCCTGGGTGCCAGCTTTGTGGAGGTTGAGGCAGCGGCCGATGCGGAAACCAGCGGCGGTTATGCGAAAGAGGTGGATGAGGATTACAAAAAACGCCAAAGCGCCAAAATTCACGAAACCCTGAAGAAAATCGACATTGCTATCTGCACCGCGCTGATTCCTGGACGGCCAGCCCCCATGCTGATTACTGAAGAAATGGTGCGCGACATGCGGCCAGGCTCTGTCATTGTCGATTTGGCGGTGGAAAGCGGCGGCAACTGTGCCATTTCGCAGGCCAATGAGGTGGTGACAGCCTATGGCGTTAAGGTGGTGGCCTATCGTAACGTGCCCGCCCGCCTGCCGCAGGATGCCAGCGCGCTGTACGCCAAAAACCTGCTGAATTTTGTTAGCCTGCTTTGGGATAAAGAGGCTAAGCAATTGGCCTGGGACAGCGCGGATGAGATTATCAAATCGACGCTGTTGACCCAAAATGGCGTTACTGTTCACGGCAATTTTGCATAATTTTTTTGAAAGAAGGGATCGTTGCGATGAATCAAACCATTTTGGCTGACCAAGCCGCCAACCTGGTCAGTACGGCGCAAAAGCTGGCCACTGAGGCCAATATTTTGGCGCAGACCGCCGCCGATCAGGCTTTGGCCGCCGCCAGTGCCGCCGCTGGCGCTGCGGGCGGCAACAGCGTGCTGATTATGGGGATCACCACCCTGGTGCTGGCCTGTTTCGTTGGCTATTACGTGATTTGGCGGGTAACCCCCGCCCTGCATTCCCCGCTGATGGCGGTTACCAATGCGATTTCCAGCGTGATTATTGTCGGCGCGATTTTTGCGGCGGGGCTGGAATCCTTTAGTTTTTCCAAAGTCTTAGGCTTTCTGGCGGTGGTGTTGGCTTCGGTCAATATCTACGGCGGCTTCGCGGTGACCAGCCGCATGCTGCAAATGTTTAAGAAAAATCGTTAATTTTTTTGCTTTTTAGGGATTACGTCTGATGTCTGCTGATTTAGCCGCGCTGCTCTACCTGGGTGCCGCCATTCTGTTTATTTTGTCGTTGCAGGGGCTCTCCTCCCCCGTGTCATCGCGGCGGGGCAACCAATACGGCATGTTGGGGATGCTGATTGCGATTCTGACCGCTATGGCGCAGACGGGCAGCCAGAGTTGGGTGATTGCGGGGATCGCGATTGGCGGCACCATCGGTATCCTTATCGCCAAAAAAATTGCCATGACCGCCTTGCCCCAACTGGTCGCTGGCTTTCACAGCCTGGTTGGTTTGGCGGCGGTTTTTGTGGCGGCGGCGGCTTTTTATGCGCCCCATGCTTTTGGCCTTGGCGCGGTTGGCAATATCCACACCGCCAGCTTGATTGAGATGGGATTGGGGTTGGCGGTTGGTGCCATCACCTTTACCGGATCGGTGGTGGCCTTTGCCAAATTGCAGGGGATTATGGGCAGCAAGCCATTAAACTTCAAAGCCCAGCATTTGCTGAACGCCCTGTTGGGTGCGGCCGTCGTGCTGCTTATTTTGTTGTTTGTGCTGAACCAAAGTCCGCTGCTGTTCTGGCTGCTGGTGTTGGCCTCATTGGCTTTAGGGTTTTTCCTGATTACCCCGATTGGCGGCGCCGACATGCCGGTGGTGGTGTCGATGCTGAACTCCTACTCCGGCTGGGCGGCCTGCGGCATTGGTTTTACCCTACACAACAACCTGCTGATCGTCACTGGCGCCCTGGTTGGCTCCTCAGGGGCGATTCTAAGCTATATCATGTGTAAGGGGATGAACCGTTCGATCTTTAACGTCATCCTGGGCGGTTTCGGCAGCGATGCGGGCAGCGGTGGTGGCGCAGCGGTGCAGGGGGACGGCAGTCAGCGTGCCTTTAAGACCGGCAGTGCGGAGGATGCAGGCTTTATGATGAAAAACGCCCGCAAGGTAATCATTGTGCCGGGCTATGGCATGGCGGTGGCACAGGCGCAACATGCGCTGCGCGAAATGGCCGACCTGCTAAAGGCCGAAGGGGTTGAGGTGAAATACGCCATTCACCCCGTCGCAGGGCGCATGCCTGGCCATATGAACGTGCTGCTGGCTGAGGCCAACGTGCCCTATGATGAGGTGTTTGAGCTGGAGGAGATTAACCGTGAGTTTGCCACCGCCGATGTTGCCTTTGTCATCGGGGCGAATGACGTGACCAACCCCGCCGCCAAAACCGATACCACCAGCCCGATTTACGGCATGCCTGTCTTGGATGTCGATTTGGCTAAGGCGGTGTTGTTTGTCAAACGCAGCATGGCCGCGGGCTACGCTGGTGTTGATAACCCTTTGTTCTACCAGGACAACACCTACATGCTGTTTGGCGATGCTAAAAAAGTCTGTGAAGAGGTGGTGAAGGCGATGAACAGCTAACCGTTGTTCTCTTTGGCCGCAGTTTTGACGACAGCACCAGGATTCACCCTATCACGCCCCAAAACTGGCCATTGATGGCTTTTTAGCACCGCGTGGCTATGAGGTGCTGGAATTGCCGACGGGGCAGGGGTTGCTGATTAAATAGGCGCGCCCCCTCCATCTTTCGCCCGACCTCCTTTTTCTGTTTTCGAGTGGGGTTACCCCCCACCGAATCGCTGTCGCGATCCGACTCCCCCGCAGGGGTGGAGTGTCTCTCTGTTCCCCCTCCCCTGGCGGGAGGGGTTCAGGGGGCGGGGTAAAAAAGTGGCAGCTAGACGCATCCTCAAAAAAAAGGGGGACAGCCTTTTGCAAGACCATCCCCCCGTTTTTCGATGCCTGGTGTGGCAGTCGAGCGTTACGGATTAGAAAAACTCTAGAAATCCATGTCGCCCATACCGCCCATGCCACCCTGACCACCGCCAGCGGCAGCTTTCTTCTCGGGCAGATCGGCCACCATGGCCTCGGTCGTGATCAACAGACCCGCTACCGAGGCAGCGTTTTGCAGAGCCAGACGCACCACCTTGGTTGGGTCGATGATACCGGCCTTGACCATATCGCCATACTCATTGGTTTGGGCGTTGTAGCCAAAGGCACCATCCTTGCTCTCGCTGATTTTGCCAACCACCACCGCGCCATCAACACCAGCATTCTCAGCGATTTGGCGGGTTGGATAGGTCAGGGCGCGACGAATGATGTCGATGCCGACCCGTTGGTCATCATTGGCAAATTTCAGGCCATCCAGCACTTTCAGGGCGTAGAGGTATGAGATACCGCCCCCTGGGACGATCCCTTCCTCCACCGCGGCGCGGGTAGCGTACATCGCATCTTCAACGCGATCTTTACGTTCCTTTACCTCAGCTTCGGTAGCGCCACCAACGCGAATCACCGCAACCCCACCAGCCAATTTGGCCAGGCGTTCTTGCAATTTTTCGCGGTCATAGTCGGAATTGGTATCCTTGGCCTGCTCACGGATTTGGTTGCAGCGCGCTTCGATGTCTTTCTTGTCGCCTGCGCCCTCAATGATCGTGGTGTCATCCTTGGTAATCAGCACCCGTTTGGCGGTACCCAGCATGGCCAGGGTCACGTTTTCCAGTTTGATACCGATGTCTTCGCTGACCAGCTGACCTTTGGTCAGGATGGCAATGTCTTCCAACATCGCCTTACGACGGTCACCAAAGCCAGGAGCCTTAACCGCAGCAATCTTCAGGCCACCGCGCAGCTTGTTGACCACCAGGGTGGCCAGGGCTTCACCCTCAACATCCTCAGCGATGATCAGCAGGGGGCGACCCGACTGCACCACTGCTTCCAACACAGGAAGAATGGGTTGCAGGCTGGACAGTTTTTTCTCGTGAATCAGGATGAAGGGATTCTCCAGCTCACACAGCATTTTTTCGGCGTTGGTGACGAAATAGGGGGACAGGAAACCGCGGTCAAACTGCATCCCTTCCACCACATCCAATTCGGTGACCAGGCTTTTGGCTTCTTCGATGGTGATAACACCCTCATTGCCAACCTTTTCCATGGCCTGCGCCAACATCCGACCAATGTCGATGTCGCCATTGGCAGAAATGGTGCCAACCCGCTCAATATCTTGAGAATTGGTCACTTTTTTTGAACGGTTTTGGATGTCGGCAACCACCGCTTCCACGGCAATGTCGATCCCACGTTTCAGATCCATGGGGTTCAGACCAGCCGCAACCGCTTTGGCGCCCTCACGGAAAATGGCATGAGCCAGCACGGTGGCGGTGGTGGTACCATCACCGGCAACATCGGCGGTCTTGCTGGCCACCGATTTCACCAATTGGGCACCCATGTTTTCGAACTTATCCTTAAATTCAGCGGCCGCTTTCGCCACCTTTACCCCATCTTTGGTGATTTCGGGATCGCCAAAACCTTTTTCGAGCAGCACGTTGCGCCCTTTGGGTCCAAGCGTTACGGCAACTGCACCCGCCAGGGTGTCAATACCACGCGCCACACGGGCACGGGCTTCATTGCCTCTAATTACTTCTTTTGCAGCCATAATGGTTACTCCTAGTTAAATAAAATTGTTAAGCGGCTTTTTTGATCAAAG
>CAISOG010000255.1 GCA_903887035.1 uncultured Holosporaceae bacterium
AGCATTTAACTTATAAAAAAATATTACGATTCGAGAAAAAAGGATCAAAAATTTTATCCAATATTTATATCCCTAAAATCAATGGCGGGACAACTGAAATTGATCTTCTTTTAATTCATCCAAAAGGATTGTTTGTTTTTGAAAGTAAAAATTACAGCGGATGGATTTTTGGAAACGAAAACCATCAAAACTGGACACAAACTCTTCCAAAAGGTTGGCATGGTGATGTTCACAAGGAACGTTTTTATAATCCTGTATTGCAAAATGATTCTCATATAAAACACCTTATGCGCCATATCGAGAAAAAAATTCCTGTATGGTCTATAATAGTTTTCTCAGATGGGTGTGAACTTAAAGACATTACGGTCAGCAGTAATAACGTCCGCGTTATACAGTGCCGCCATGTTACACACACCATTAAAAAAATCTGCAATGAAACACAGTCTGATCATTTGACTGAAACAGAAATTACAAGTCTTTACAATAAGTTGCTTAATTATACAAATGCAAGCGAAGAAGTAAAAAAGCATCATTCGCAAAAAGTATTTGAAGCAAAACAACGCCTTTAATCAATACTGCTTCTCGCGGTTACCCCAGAAACAACTGATAGGCAGGCCAAGGGGAAGAAAAATAACTCTGCCCCCTTTGCCTGTCGCGAATAGGACTAGCCCAGAAACAGGGGATAGGCGGGGTTATCGGTTTCGTTGATGTAGCTGTAGCCGAGCTTTTTAAGAAATTCCTGAAAGGCCTTGTGATCCTGCGGCGGCACCTGCAACCCTACCAGCACGCGACCATAGTCGGCGCCATGGTTGCGATAGTGAAACAGGCTGATGTTCCAACTTTCCCCGACCGCTTTCAGGAATTTTAGCAGGGCGCCAGGGTGCTCAGGAAACTCAAAGCGATAGAGAACTTCGTGGGTTGGCGGCTGGGTGGCGGGGGTGTGGCCGCCGACCAGGTGGCGCACATGCAGCTTTGCCATTTCGTTGTCGCTTAGGTTAAGGGCGGGGATCTGATGATCCTCAAACTTCTGCAACAGGGTGGCGATTTCGTTATGATTTTGGGTTTTGATGCCGACAAAAACATGCGCCTGCTGGCTGTCGGTCATGCGATAGTTAAATTCGGTGATGGCACGGGTGCCCAGCAGTTGGCAAAAGGCCTTAAAACTGCCCGGCCGTTCGGGAATGGTGACAGCGAAAATCGCCTCCCGCTGCTCCCCCAATTCTGCCCGCTCCGCCACAAAGCGCAGTTGGTCAAAATTCATATTGGCGCCACAGGCGATGGCGACCAGGGTTTGGTTTTTGCGTTTCTGGCTGGCGGCATATTGCTTTAATCCCGCAATCGCCAGCGCGCCCGCCGGCTCCAAAATGGCGCGGGTATCCTGAAACACATCCTTCAGCGCGGCACAGATGGCGTCGGTATCCACCAACAGAATATCGTCAACATAGGCTTGGCACAGGCGAAACCCCTCCTGCCCGACCTGTTTCACCGCCACCCCATCGGCGAACAGCCCAACCCGATTCAGTGTCACGCGGCGGTTGGCTTTCAGCGAATCATGCATGCTGGCCGCATCGACAGGCTCCACCCCAATCACCTTAATCTCTGGCCGCAACCGTTTGATATAGGCCGCCACCCCGCCGATAAGGCCGCCGCCGCCAATCGCCACAAACACCGCATCCAACGCCCCCTGATGTTGGCGCAGGATTTCCATGGCGATGGTACCCTGCCCCGCAATCACGTCGGGGTCGTCATAGGGGTGGATGAAGGTCAAATTGTCCTGCTCCGCCCGCCGCACCGCCTCCGCATAGGCCTCATCAAAATTGGCGCCGTGCAGCACCACCTGGGCATGGCGACGGGCGACAGCCTCCACCTTAATGCTGGGGGTGGTGACGGGCATGACGATGGTGGCGGTGGTGCCCAGCTTTTGCGCCGACAAAGCCACCCCCTGGGCATGGTTGCCCGCACTGGCCGCGATTACCCCACGCTTTAGCTGAGCGGGGGACAGACCCGCCATTTTGTTATAGGCACCGCGCAGCTTAAAGGAAAAAACCGGCTGCAAATCCTCACGCTTCAGCAATACACGGTGACCCACGCGGGCGGACAGCTGCGCGGCATCCTGCAACGGGGTTTCAATCGCCACATCATAGACACGGGCTGTTAGGATTTTTTGCAGGTAATCAATGGGCATCGATGCAGTCGCCAACGGGCTGGAGTTCTTCACAAAATGTTGGGCATTGCCTATGGTCAAGACCGCCGACAACACCTATATCTGTATCAACGCAACAACACAGATTTGACCTAGTCAAGGGGTAGGGTACCACCATGCAACTGTTTACCAACCCGTCCGCGGCCGCTGTACAGGCTGGATCAACGCCTGTTGCCTCTGCCACAGGGGCTGCCAACACCAATTGGATTATTGACGGCACCACCCAAAATTTTATGAAGGAGGTGGTTGAGGCCTCGTTGAAGCAGCCGGTGTTGGTGGATTTCTGGGCGCCCTGGTGCGGGCCTTGCAAACAGCTGACCCCCCTGCTGGAAAAGCTGGTCAACGGCATGAACGGCGCGGTGCGGCTGGTTAAGGTCAATATTGATGAGCAGCCCGCGATAGCGCAGCAGTTGCGGGTGCAAACGGTGCCAACCGTCAATGCCTTTGTCGGCGGCCAGCCTGTCGATGGCTTTGCTGGCGCCCTGCCCGAAAG
>CAISOG010000256.1 GCA_903887035.1 uncultured Holosporaceae bacterium
ATCCAGCCTGCGAAAATGTTACGAGGTCGAGAAACGGAGCGGCCAGGCGCGCCATAGCGCAGCGATGGCGGGAATGTACACAGAGGTACATGAGCACCGTATCACAGAGATCGTGACATTTGCAGCACTGGAGATTTCTAAAGGGGAATGACTATAGCGCGTGCATTATCCGCCAAGATAGGTTAAGGGTTATGGCCGTTATCATAATACCTTAGTGAGATTGCCCCTATGCGCGCCTATTCCAAAAAAACCATCATCGCCGCCGCCGAAATCCTGTTGGAGTTTGAGGATTCATCGCCGCCGATGGATCGCCTGTTGCATTATTACTACCGCGAACGGCGCTGGTTGGGCGGGGGTGACCGTCGTGCGATTGGTGAGGTGGTCTATGGCGTGATGCGCCAACACGCGCTGCTGGACTGGTTGTTGGGGCAGGTTGGCATTGCGCAGGAGATGGGACATCGCCTAGGGCTTTGGCTGCTGCTGCAAAGCAATGCTAGGGCGGCTTCGGGCGATGACAGCGGCCCCACCCTGGATCTGGCCTGGTATTTGGAGAAATTGCACGACGCACCGCCGGGGGATCTGTTGGAAAAATTTGCGGCGGCGGCGGCCATCACCGATACCCCCCCCGATTGGGTGCAGGGCAATTGCCCCGAATGGCTGGTGCCCAGACTGCAACAGGCTTTTGGCGATAATCTTGCGGCAGAGCTTAGCGCCCTTAACCAAGAGGCGGGCGTCGATTTGCGCGTCAATATCCGCCGTGGCAGCCGCAGCGACTGGCTGAATCAATTTCTGACCACCGGGTGGGAGGCTGAGGCAACGCCGCTGAGCCCGATTGGTATCCGACTGCCCCTACGGTTTAACTTTAACGACCTGCCCGCTATCCGCGAAGGCCTGTTGGAGGTGCAGGAGGAGGCCGCGCAGCTGGCCGCTGTGTTGGTGGGCGCAGAGCCTGGCATGCGGGTGTTGGATCTGTGCGCGGGCGCGGGCGGTAAGGCGCTGGCGCTGGCTGATTTTATGGAGGGTAAAGGGCAACTGCTGCTGACCGATATCAGCGAGGCTAAGCTGAATCGCGCTGGCCAACGATTGGCGCGTGCCGATGCTCAAAATGCCCAAAAACGCCTGCTAACGGGCATTACCGACCCGTGGCTAAAGCGGCAGGCTGGCAAGTTTGATCGGGTGCTGGTTGATGCGCCCTGCAGCAATTTGGGCACTTGGCGGCGCAACCCCGATGCCCGTTGGCGATTGAATGAGGCCGATATCACCGACCTGGTCGAACGGCAACGGCAATTGTTAACGGTGGCGGCAGCGCTGGTTAAGCCTGGCGGGCGACTAATCTATGCCACCTGCTCCCTCCTGCCCGAAGAAAATCAGGATCAGGCCGCCTGGTTCACGCAGGAAATGGCCGCACTGGGCTATCATCCGCTGACGCTGACCGACTGGCTGGCCGACACCACCCAGCTGACCGCTGAGGTTCGCCGCGAGATTCTGAAAGGGCAGGATGAAACAGCAGGGATTCAGCTGACGCCCGCGCAGCACGGTACCGATGGCTTCTATGTCATGGCCTGGCAGCGTGATGGGGTGATGGCAGAGGGTGATACGCAAGACGATGCTGTGGCACCAGAATCATCAGAGATTTCTCAAGAGATTACTTAAGAATCGCTAACGAAGATCTTGATAAACCTTAACATTCTGAACCATGCCCAGCGCAATCAGCATGGTCAGCATGGCGGTGCCGCCATAGGATAACAGCGGCAACGGCTCCCCCACAACGGGCAGGATGCCCATAACCATGCCGGTGTTGATGAACAGATAGAGGAAACAGGTGGCTCCAATGCCAACCGCGACCAGGCGGCCATAGTGGTTATGGCTGCGCATGCCGATCATGCAGCATTGCAGCGATAGCAGGGTGTACAGCCCCAACACCAACAGGCCACCAATCAACCCCATTTCCTCACCCACCATCGTGAAAATAAAATCGGTATGCTTTTCGGGCAGGAAATCCAGATAGCTTTGACTGCCCTGCCCCAACCCCTTGCCCATGATACCGCCACTGCCCAGGGCGATTTTGGATTGGGTAATGTGATAGCCCGCGCCCAGGGGATCGGCCTCAGGATCCAAAAATGTGGTTAGGCGCTTTTTTTGATAGTCATGCAGGCTGAACCAGGCAATCGGCAGGGCGGCGGCTACGCCAGCCAGCACCACGCCAAACTTCCACCAACGCACCCCTATCACCATCAACAGCACCCCACCAACCGCCATCAGCATCAGGGCTCCACCCAAATCGGGCTGTGCCGCGGTTAGCAGGGCGGGCGCCAAGATTAGGGCAATGGGGATAATCAGCCGACGAATCTGCCAAACCTCCGTCGTGCTTAGCGGCGCGAAATAGCGCGCCAATGCCATCACAATGGCAATTTTCATCAGCTCAGACGGTTGTACCTGGATGGGGCCCAGCTTTAGCCATCGTTGCGCCCCCATGCCGATAATCCCAAAGGCATCCACCAACACCAGCATGACAAGCGAGGCCAAGTAAAAAGGATAGGCCAATTGTTGCCAGACGCGCATATCGGTAATCGCCACCACGGTCATCAAGCCTAAACCGACCACAAATCTTAGCATCTGACGCCCCGCCCAGGGATCCATGCTCATCCCCCCCGCGGAATACAGGGCGGCAAAGCCAAAACAGGCCAGCGCCACGATATTCAACAGCAACGGCCAGGACAATTTTTTAAGCTGTGCCAGGTGGGGAACAAAGGAAAAACTGTTCATGACTTTGATAACCGATGAGGGGGGGGGAATCCACCGAAAACAACAGATGCGGGGGGGGATCCCCCAAAATAATAACGTGGGAGCCCCCCCATAAAACGCCCGTGAAAGCAGGCTAAGCGATTCTTTTGGCCAGGTCTATAGCAGCGTCTATAGCAACTTAAGCAGGCGCGCCGTCATTTCTTGAGTGCCAATCGCCACCTCACCCGCCGC